>JBOFQO010000173.1:0-9665 GCA_051660925.1 Silanimonas sp.
ACTACTCACCAAGGCGACGCCGGGCGTCGACGCCCGTGTCGGTGCCGTCAGTCCAGCAGGCCCGGCGCCATCGTCGCCCGGACCGGCGCGCAGCTGCGCCGATGCGCGGGGCAAGGCCCGAGCCGCCGCAGTGCGTCGAGGTGCTCGGACGTCGGGTAGCCCTTGTGCGCCGCGAAGCCGTAGCCCGGATGTCGCGCGTCGAGGGCGAGCATCCCGCGGTCTCGGGTGACTTTCGCGAGAATCGACGCTGCCGAGATCGCGGCGATTTTCGCGTCGCCCTTGACGACGGCCTCGGCGTCGATGCCGAGGCCCACCGGCACGCGGTTGCCGTCGATGAGCACGCGCCGCGGACGCACGGCGAGTGTGATCACGGCGCGGCGCATGCCTTCGAGGGTGGCTTGCAGGATGTTCAACCGATCGATCTCGTCGGCGTGCACGAGGACGATCGAGAAGGCCAGCGCCTGCGACCGGATGCGGGGGAACAGCGCGTCGCGAGTCGCTTCGGAGAGCGCCTTGGAGTCGCCCAGGCCCTCGATGGGCCGCGCCGGGTCGAGGATCACCGCCGCGACGGCAACCGGGCCGGCCAGCGGGCCGCGGCCGGCTTCGTCAACGCCGGCGATGCCGGGCAAGGTCCAAGAAGCGCCGATCATTTTGCCATCAGCGTCAACACCGCATCGGCTGCCGCGCGCGGCGTTGGCGCCTTCAGAGCGTCGTGCAGTCCTTCGAAGCGCAGCTGCTGTGCAGGCGTCAGGCCCTTGTGCAGCAGGCGCTCGACGTCGTCGGCCAGCACCTCGGCGCGGCAGTCGCCCTGCATGCGTTCTGTTACCAGCGATTCACCGGCCAGCACGTTCGGCAGGCTGTAGCGCTCGACCTTCAGCATGCCGAAGGCCTTGACGATGAAGTGCGTCAGCGGAGCGATGCGGTAGGCCACGACCATCGGTCGTTTCGCCAGCATCGCTTCGAGTGCCGCCGTGCCGGAGGCCAGCAGCACGGCATCGCTGGCGACCATTGCCTCGCGGGCGCGGCCGTCGACGAGATGCAGGGCGTCGTGCAGGGCCAGCGAGTCAGGGTGCGCGGCGAGCAGTGCCTGGAAGCGCTCGCGGCAGCGTGCATTCGCCATCGGCGCCAGCACGCGTAGGCCCGGTACTCGCGGCAGCAGGCGCGCGACCGCATCGAGGAACACCGGCCCCAACCGCGCGATCTCGCTGCCGCGGCTGCCGGGCAGCAGGGCCAGCAGCGGGCCGTCGCCAGCGATCCCGAGCGCGTCGCGCGAGGCCTCGCGATCGGGCCGCATCGGCAGCATCGCGGCCAGAGGATGACCGACGAAAGTGGCGTCGACGCCGTGCTTCGCGTAGATCGGTGGCTCCATCGGGAACAGGCAAAGCACGCGATCGGCCGACGCACCGATCTTCGCGGCGCGCCCTTCGCGCCAGGCCCAGACCGAGGGGCTGACGTAGTGCACCGTGCGCACGCCGCGCTGCTTCAGCCACTTCTCGAGGCCGAGGTTGAAGTCGGGCGCGTCGATGCCGATCACGACGTCCGGCCGCCACGTCAGCAGGCGTTCGCGCACGGCTTTCCGGAGCCTCAGCAGGCGTGGCAGGTGCTTCAGCACTTCAACCAAGCCCATCACTGCGAGCGCCTCGCAGTCGTGCCAGGCGGCGACACCGGCAGCGCGCATCTCCGGCCCGGCGATGCCGGCGAACTCCGCGTTGGGGTGAAGGACCTTGAGGTCGCGCACCAGCGCCGCGCCCAACAGGTCACCGGAGGCTTCGCCGGCGACCAGCGCGACGCGCATGCGGTGCGTCGGTTTCTCCGTCGCTGCGGCGGCGTCGCTCATCGCCACGCCGTCAGCGCAGCAGGCCGCGCTCGCTCTTCTCGATGAAGGCGAGCATGCGGGCGACGTCCTCGGAGTCGGCCGCCGCTTCCGCGAGCTGCGCCTTGGCTTCGGCGAGCGGCGCGCCCGACATGAACACCGCGCGGTAGGCGCGCTTGATCGCGGCGATGCGTTCGGCGTCGAAGCCGCGGCGCTTCAGGCCTTCCGCATTGATGCCGCGCGGCACCGCGTACTTGTCGGCGACGATCACGAAGGGCGCGACGTCGGCGTTGACGAGGCTGCCCATGCCGATGAACGCGTGCGCGCCGATGCGGCAGAACTGGTGGATGCCGGCGAAGCCGCCGAGGATGGCCCAGTCTTCCACGACCACGTGGCCGGCGAGCGTCGCGTTGTTGGCGAAGATGCAGTGGTCGCCGATGGTGACGTCGTGGGCCACGTGAACGTAGGCCATCACCCAGTTGTCGTTGCCCACCGTCGTCACGCCGCCACCGTCGACGGTGCCGCGCGAGAAGGTGGTGAACTCGAAGATCGTGTTGCGGTCGCCGATGACGAGGCGGGTCGGCTCGCCCTTGTGCTTCTTGTCCTGCGGCTGCCCGCCGAGGCTGGCGTGGGCGTGGACCACGTTGTCGCGGCCGATGCGGGTCGGCCCCTGGATCACGCAGTGCGAGCCAATGCTGGTGCCGGCGCCGATCTCGACGTCGGCGCCGATCACCGCGAAGGGGCCGACCGAGACGCCGGCGTCGAGCCGCGCCTTGGGGTCGATCACCGCCGAGGGGTGGATGCCGGCGGCTGCGCTCATGCCGACTTCGTCTCCGCGCAGAGCATCTCGGCGCTCGCCACTTCCTTGCCGTCGACGAGGGCCTTGCCTTCGTAGAGGGCCATGTTGCGGATCGTGCGCTTCAGCGACACCTCGAGCACCAGCTGGTCGCCGGGCACCACCATCTTCGAGAAGCGCGCGTTGTCGACCTTCACCAGGTAGAACTGGCTCGGGCCACTGTTCTCGCTGCAGGACTTGCCCTCGGACAGCATCGACAGCAGGCCGCCGGCCTGCGCCATCGCCTCGATCACCAGCACGCCCGGCATCACCGGGTTGCCGGGGAAGTGGCCGGTGAAGTGCGGTTCGTTTGCGGTGACGTTCTTCAGCGCGACGATGCGTTGGCGCGGCTCGACCGACAGCACGCGGTCGACCAGTAGGAAGGGGTAACGGTGCGGCAGCAGGCGTTCGATGCAGCGGACGTCGAGCGGGACGGGGGGGCGGGTCAGGGGCTGGAATCGTTCTTCTTGAGAATGAGTCTGGCGAGGCGGTCGAGCTGGCCGAAGCGCGCGGCGTTCTTCCGCCACTCGCGCTTCGGCTGCAGGGGCGTCCCGGAAGCGTACTCCCCCGGCTCGGCGATGGAATGGGTCACCAAGCTCATCGCGCCGATCGTCACCTTGTCGGCGATCTCGAGGTGCCCGACGAGCCCCGCGCCGCCGGCAATCAGGCACCAGCGACCGATCCGCGTCGAGCCCGCCACGGCGACGCAGCCCGCCATCGCCGTATGCGCGCCGATGCGGACGTTGTGGCCGATCTGGATCTGGTTGTCGAGGCGGACGTCCTCCTCGAGCACGGTGTCGTCGATGGCGCCGCGGTCGATCGTCGTATTGGCGCCGATCTCGCTGTCGTCGCCGACCACCACGCCGCCGAGCTGCGGCACGTTGAGCCAGCGCCCGCCGTCGACCGCCAGGCCGAAGCCGTCGGCGCCGAGCACGGCGCCGGGATGGATGCGCACGCGCTGGCCGAGCCGCACGCGGCGCACCAGCGTCACGCGGGCGACCAGCTCGCTGCCGGCGCCTACGGCGCAGTCCTCGCCGATCACGCAGCCGGGGCCGATCACCGCGCCGGCCGCGATCACGCTGCGCGCGCCGACGCTGACGAAGGCGCCGATGTGCGCGGACGGGTCGATGCTCGCCGAAGGGTCGATCGCCGCGCTCGGATGCACGCCGGCCAGCCGCGCCGGCAGGCGCTCGAACAGCGCGGCGATCCGCGCGTAGGCGGCGTAGGGGTTGCTGCCGAGTAGGGCCGGCACCGCGCAGTGCGCGGCCTCGTCCGGGTGCAGGACCACCGCCGCGCCGCGCGTCGCGGCGAGGTGCTTCCGGTAGGCGGGGTTGGCGAGGAAGGCGAGGGCGCCGGCCGGCGGATCGCCGGCCTGCAGCGGCGCGACGGCGCCGATCTCGACGTCGTGGCCGCGACGCTCAAGCCCGAAGCGTCCGGCGAGTTCGGACAGCCGGAAGCGCGGGCCCGTGGCTTCCATCGGACGTTAGAACTGTCCGCCGAAGGTGAACTGCAGGTTCTCCGTCCGGTCGCCTTCCTCACTGCGGAACGGCGATGCCCAGGAGATCGAGATCGGTCCCATCGGCGACTGCCATTGCAGCGCGATACCGGCCGAGGCGCGGATGTCGCCCGAACCGAACTCGCGGGAGTTGCGCCACACGTTGCCGAAGTCCATGAAGGCCGAGAGGCGGATGCCGCGCGAGTCGAACAGCGACGGGAAGTAGGTTTCCACCGAACCGATCGCCTTGAAGGCGCCGCCAAGCGACTGGCGGAAGTCGGAGTTGCTGCCGAAGTCGAGCGACGAGACCGGGCCGAGCGTGTTCTGCTCGAAGCCACGCAGCGAACCGGGGCCGCCGGCGTAGAAGTTCTCGAAGAACGGCAGGCCGGCGTTACCGGTGTCGCCGTAGCTGTCGCCGTAGCCGATCGACGCGCGGGTCTCGACGACGAGGGCGCGGTTGATCGGCCAGAACTTCGAGAAGTCGTACGAGATCTTGTAGTACTCAAGGTCCGAGCCGGGCAGCGTCACTTCGGCGCCGATGCGGTTGTAGGTGCCCGCCGTCGGCGCGTAGAAGTCGTTGCGCGAGTCGCGGGCCCAGCCGGCCTGCATGCGCCACGCGTTCACCGTCCACAGGCGGTTGCCGGCGATCTGGACGACGGTGCAGCCTGGCGCCGGGTTGCCGGTGACCGGGTCGACGTTGGGGAGGCACGGGAACGCGTCCGTCGTGTCGCCTGGGGCGTTGACGAAGCGCGCGCGGTCGCCGAGGGTCAGCACCAGGTAGTCGATCAGCTCCGGCGGCGTCGAGCCGTCAACCGAGGTCAGGTCGACCTTGTCGATGCCGATCGAGGCCGAGATGCTGTCCGTCTCCGACAGCGGCAGGCCGAACACCGCCTCGAAGCTGGCGTTGTCGGTCTGGTAGCTGGCGATGTTGAAGTCGCTGAAGTCGTTCTCGCTATAGGCGAGGTTGTAGCCCAGCGAGATGCCGCTGTCGGTGAAGTACGGATCCATGAACGAGAAGCTCAGCCCCTTGCTGAAGCTGTTGTTCTGGACCGACACGGACACCTTGTTGCCGGAGCCGAGGAAGTTGTTCTGCGACAGCGACAGCTGGATGGTCGCGCCGTACAGCTGGCTGTAGCCGAGGCCGAACTGGAACTGGCCGAACTGGCGCTCCTTCACCGACACGACGACATCGACCTTGTCCGCCTCGCCGGTGACGGCAGGCGTCTCGATCTCGACCTCATCGAAATAGCCGAGGCGCTGCAGGCGGATCTTTGAGCGGTCGATCGCCGCCTGCGAGTACCACGTGCCTTCGAACTGGCGCAGTTCGCGGCGCATCACTTCGTCGGCAGTAGTGTCATTGCCCTTGAACACGATGCGGCGCACCTGCACACGCGGGCCGGGGTTGACGACGAAATTGATCCCGACCTCGTTCTTCTCGCGATCGATCGTCGGCACCGGGTTCACTTCAGCGAAGGCGTAGCCGATGTTGCCGAGCACCGCGGTGATGCTGTCGGACGTCAGCTCGAGCAGCTGGCGCGAGAACGTCTGGCCCTCGCGCACGAACAGCATCTTCTCGACTTCGTCGACCGGCAGGATGGTGTCGCCGCTCACCTCGACTGACGAGATCGAGAACACCTCGCCTTCGGTCACGCTGGCGCCGATCGTCATGTCGCGGCGGTCGGGGCTGATGGCGACCTGCGTCGATTCGACGTTGAAGTCGACGTAGCCGCGGTCGAGATAGTAGTTGGTCAGCTTCTCGAGGTCGCCGGAGAGCTTCTCGCGCGAGTACTGGTCGTCGCGGCGATACCACGACAGCCAGTTGCTCGTATTCGATTCCCAGTTCTGGCGCAGCTCGGCGTCGTCGTACACGGTGTTGCCGACGATGTTGATGTCGCGGATGCGCGCAGCCTTGCCCTCGTCGACGGTGATGGTCACGTCGACGCGGTTGAGCGGCAAATTGGTGACGGAGGGCGTGACCGTGACCGAATACTTGCCACGGTTGTTGTACTGGCGGATCAGCTCCTGCGTCACTCGGTCGACGTTGAGCGGGTTGTAGGTCTCGCCCTCGGCGAGGCCGATGCCGCGCAGGCCCTTCAGCAGCTCCTCGGACTTGATGTCCTTGTTGCCAGAGAGCGTGATCTTGTTGATCGCTGGGCGCTCGACCACCTTGATGACGAGGATGTTGCCTTCGCGAGCCAGCGACACATCGCTGAAGAAGCCGGTCCGGAACAGCGCGCGGATCGCCTCGCCGGCCCGGCCCTGGTCCATGGTCTCGCCGCGCTCGACCGGCAGGTAGGAGAAGACCGTGCCGTTGGAGATGCGCTGCAGGCCGTCGACGCGGATGTCCTGCACCTGGAAGGCGCCGATGTTCTGGGCCAGCGAGGTGCCCGACAGGGCGGCGGCGAGGGCGAGGGCGAGTAGGCGGCGGGTGGGGCGATACGTCATGGAAACGTCCAAAAGCGGCAGGCCCGGTGGGCCCGCGGGGTGACGGTCAGGGAACGAGCCTCAGCACGTCGTTGAAGAGAGCGAGGCCCATCAGCGATGCGAGCAGGACGAGGCCGAGATACTGCCCGGCCACGAGCACGCGGTCGCCCAGCGGCCGCCCTTGAACCAGCTCGATAAGGTAAACCAGCAGGTGCCCCCCGTCCAAGACAGGAATGGGCAGCAGGTTCAGGATGGCGATGCTCACCGAGAGCATGGCCAGGAAGTAGAGGAACCAGGCGGCGCCGCGTGCCGCCGTGGTGTTCGCTACTTGGGCAATCGTGATCGGGCCCGACAGGTTCGACAGCGAGGCCGCGCCGGTGACCATCCGCCAGAGCATGCCGACCGTGTCGGTGGCGAGCTGGCCGGTGGCCTTCACGGCCTCCGGCAGGGCCTCCAGCGGGCCGTGGCGGAGCATCGCGTCGCGCGGATCCGGCGCGGCCACGCCGAGGCGCCAGACCGGCGCCTGCCCCTCGGGCGTCACGCGCTGCGGCACCAGCTCGCGCTCCAACGTTTCGCCATTGCGCTCGATGCGCAGGCTCAGACGCGGGGCCGGGCCGTCGATCGGGTGGATGGCGAGCCGGGCGGGAACGGCATTGAAGTCGGCCACCGGCTCGCCGTTGACGGCCAGGATCCGGTCACCGACCTTGAGCACGCCGGCCGCAGGGCTGCCCGCGGCGATGCCTCCGACCACCGCCGGCGGGACCGGACGACGCGGCACGAGGCCCAAGGCGCGGAAGGCCGCAGGTTCGTCAAGCGCCGGGTCCAGCGCGGCCATGCCGAGCTGGCGCGTGACGGTCATGCCGTCCGCGTCGGTCACCGTGATGTCGACCGTGCGCCGGTCCACCATTGGGCCGAGCAGTGCGTTCTGCGCCTCGGTCCAGGTCGGCGTGTCGCGGCCGTCGATGGCGACCAGGCGGTCACCGGCGCGGAAGCCCGAATCCGCCGCGATGCCCTGCGGCTCGGCCAGCACCGGCACGTAGTCGGGCTTGCCGATCACGAACATCAGGTACAGCAGGGCCACGGCCAGCACCACGTTCGCCAGCGGCCCGGCGGCGACGATGGCGATGCGCCGGCCGACCGGCGCGCGGGTGAAGGCGCGCGGCAGGTCGGCGTCCGGCACCTCGGCCTCGCGTTCGTCGAGCATGCTGACGTAGCCGCCCAGCGGGATCAGGCCAATACGCCACTCGACGCCGTCGCGGTCCACGCGTGACCAGAGCGCGCGGCCGAAGCCCACCGAGAAGCGCAACACCTTGACGCCGCAGCGGCGCGCCACCCAGTAGTGGCCGAACTCGTGGAAGGTGATGAGTACCCCGAGTGCGACAACCAGCCAGAACGCCGAGGAGAGGACCTCGCTCATGCCGGCGCCGCTCCGGCCCCGGCCAGCAGTTCGCCAGCCACGCGGCGCGCTTCCGCATCGGCGGCAAGGCGGTCCTCGAGGGTGGCGCTGGGCAGGGCGGGCAGGCGGTGCATGGTCCGTTCGATCAGCGCGGGAATGCCTAGGAAAGCGAGCCGGCGCTGAAGAAAGGCTGAAACGGCCACTTCGTTGGCGGCGTTCAGCACCGCGGGCGCGCTACCGCCGGCCTTCAGCGCGTCAAACGCCAGCCCCAGGCAGGGGAAGGCGGCGAGATCAGGCGCTTGGAAATCGAGGCGGGCGATGGCGACGAGATCGAGCGGCGCGACGCCGGCCTCGATTCGCTCCGGCCAGGCGAGGCCGACCGCGAGCGTGGTGCGCATGTCGGGCTGACCGAGCTGGGCCAGCATCGAGCCGTCCACGTAGTCCACCAGCGAGTGGATCGTCGATTGCGGATGCACGACGACATCGATGCGCTCCGCCGGCAGGCCGAACAGGTGGTGCGCCTCGATGACCTCAAGGCCCTTGTTCATCAGCGTGGCCGAATCGACCGAGATCTTCCGGCCCATCGACCAATTCGGGTGCGCGCAGGCCTGCTCTGGCGTGATGTCGGCGAGGCGCTCGCGCGTCCAGCCGCGGAACGGTCCGCCGGAGGCGGTGAGCACGATGCGGCGGACGCCGCCGTGGGTCGCATCGGCGTGCTGCGGCAGGCACTGGAAGATCGCGTTGTGCTCGCTGTCGATCGGCACCAAGGTCGCGCCACCGGCCGCAACCTCGGCCATCAACAGCTCCCCGGCCAGCACGACGGATTCCTTGTTGGCCAGCAGCAGGCGTTTGCCCGCACGCGCGGCCGCCAGCGTCGAGGCGACGCCGGCCGCACCCACGATGGCCGCGATCACCGTGTCGTTGCGCGCATCGGTGGCGATTTCGACCAGCGCCTCCGCGCCGGCCATGGCCGCGGTGTCGAGGCCGGCCGCGGCGAGCCCGTCGCGCAGCGCTGGGTAGTGCGCGGCGTCGGTGACCGCGGCGACCCGCGGACGGAAGCGCGCGCACAGCGCCAGCAGCGCGTCGACCTGCGAGTGCGCGCTCAGCGCATCGACGGCGTAACGGTCCGGGTGGCGGGCGATGACGTCGAGCGCCGAGGCGCCGATCGAGCCGGTCGCCCCGAACAGCGCGATCCGTTTCAGAGGCCCAGCCACAGCTTGCCCACCATGAACACCGGCAGCGCCGCCAGCAGGCTGTCGAGGCGGTCGAGCATGCCGCCGTGGCCGGGGATCAGGCGGCCCGAATCCTTGTGCCCGGAGTGGCGCTTCAGCAGGCTTTCGAACAGGTCGCCGGCCACCGACATCATCGCCGCCACGATGGTCAGGAACACCAGCACGGGCAGGTCGTCCCAGCCGAGCCCGAGCGGCTTCACCGCGACCACCGCGACCAGCGACGCGCCCGCGAGGCCGCCCCACAGTCCTTCCCAGCTTTTGTTCGGGCTGATGCGCGGCGCCATCTTGTGCTTGCCCATGCGCACGCCGACGAAGTAGGCGCCGGTGTCGGCGGCCCAGACCAGCATCACGGCGAACAGCGCCCAACGCGGGCCGTGGTCGGGCAGCTGGTGCAGCCACACCAGTGCGGCCCAGGCCGGCACGGCGGCGAGGCTGCCGGCCAGCAGCTTCAGCATGCGGAAGCGGTTGCG
>JBOFQO010000174.1:0-6743 GCA_051660925.1 Silanimonas sp.
GTGGCTCGAGCCGTTCTGTTCTTCTCAGGCGAGGCGACGTCGAAGGTCACTGGCGAGGTTTTCGACCTCAGCTACGGCCAGACCGCCCGCAACGTTGCCTGATCGCGGCGCGCTCCCCATCCACTCCCGGAGACCTCCATGTCCAACGCCACGCTTCCCCTCCGCCGCCTCGGCGCGCGCGGTCCCGAGGTCGGCGCCATCGCGCTCGGCGCGATGGGCCTCTCGCCGATGTATGGCCCGGTCGACGAGCCGGAGGGCATCGCCACGGTGCAGGCCGCGCTCGACAGCGGCGCGCGCCTGATCGACACCGGCGACTTCTACGCTAGCGGCCACAACGAGCTGCTGATCGCCCGCGCCATCCGCGGCCGCCGCGACGAGGCCGTACTGTCGGTGAAGTTCGGCGCGCTGCGCGACCCCGCCGGCGGCTGGACCGGGGTCGACAACCGCCCCGTCGCGGTAAAGAACGCGCTGGCCTACACGCTGAAGCGGCTCGGCGTCGACCACGTCGACATCTACCGGCCCGCGCGGCTCGACCCCAACGTGCCGATCGAGGACACCGTCGGCGCCATCGCCGACCTGATCCGCGCCGGCTACGTGCGCCATCTGGGCCTCTCGGAGGTCGGCGCCGACACGGTGCGCCGCGCCCACGCCGTGCATCCCGTAGCGGACCTGCAGATCGAGTACTCGCTCGCGAGCCGCGGCATCGAGACCCCGCTGCTGCCCACGCTGCGCGAACTCGGCATCGGCGTCACCGCCTACGGCGCCCTGTCGCGCGGCCTGCTCACCGGCGCCACGCCGGCAGGCGGCGGTGACTACCGCGCGCACCTGCCGCGCTTCCAGGGCGAAGCGGGCGCCCACAACCGGCGCCTCGCCGAAGCCCTGCGCGAGTTCGCCCACACCCGCGGAACAACGGTCGCCCGGCTGGCGCTGGGCTGGGTGCTCTCGCGCGGCGACGACATCGTGCCGGTGCTCGGCGCACGCCGGCCGTCGCAGTGGCTGGACGGCACGACGTCGGCAACGCAGCGGCCTTCAGCGGCGGACCTCAAGGCACTCGAAACGCTGTTCGATGCGCACGGCGTTCAGGGCACACGCTACGACGCGGCACACATGGCGATGCTGGACAGCGAGCGCCGCTGAGCGCTCGCCTCCTCAGGCGACCTTCGACAACGCCTCGTCGACCAGCAGCTCGACCGTCATCAGGTCAGGAATCACGGCGATGTCCTCGCCGAGCTGCACGCGGGCTTGAACGCCGAGCGGATGCTCCCGCATGTCCTCGATCGGAAGCAGGCGGTCGCGGGCCACGCTGACGAGTCGCGGGAAGCCCGTCGACACCACGGCGAAGTACGGCAGGCGTGGATTGCCGCCGAGGGCCTTCAACACGGCCACCTTCGCGCCGAGCTGCACGGCATCCGACGGCCAACCAACCAGCTGTGGGAAGCTCAGCACCGGCAAGCGCCAGCCGCGCCAGCGCGCCACGCCGAGCAGCCAGTCCGGCGAACCCTCGACGCGCTCGGGTTCGGAGTACGAGATCACCTCGGCGACGTTGGCATTCGGCAGCAGCAGGCGACCACCGCCGCCCACAGCGATCATCACGCCTCGGATATCGTTCTGCTCGGTGCTCATGGCGTGTTCCGTGGGATGCGCATCAGGTGGGGAAATAGGCGTCGAGGCGTGCCGCGATGTCGCTCGCCGGCACCGGCGACGCGCCGGCGGCCTGCAGCGCAACGATGGCCTTCGCGTCGAAGCAGCTCGAAGGGTCCTGCACCAGCACGCGCGTGCCATTGGCCATCGCCTGCTTGAGCGGCTCGACGACCGCTTCGTCAGCGCCGCTCAGCACGACGACCGCGCCGTCCTGCGCAGTGGCCGCGGCGATCAGCGCGGCGACGCCCTCGGCCTTCGGGAAGCTCAGCGCGCCAGCACCCGACAGCCCTTCCGGCAACACACGCACCGCGTTGGGCGGCGGCGTTTCGGTGGGCTCGGCGAGCGCGACCGGAAGGCGGCTGATCTTCGCGAGCTGCTCGACGAAACGGTCATGACGACCGCCGTCGAGGTTCTGCTGCAGCAGCACCGCCAGCGGGAAACCGGCCGGTAGCGCGCGGACCACCTGCCGAACGGCATCCGGGCCACCGATGCCCGACAGCACCAGCACGATGCCGGAGGCGGCGGATGGGCCTTCGCCCTCGTCAGCGAGCGGGCTGAGGCTCAGGTGCGCGACGTCGACCATCGGCGGCGCGTCCACCACCGGCGCGGGCGGCGGCGCCACCGCCGGCACGTCGTCGATTGGCGCCAGCTCGAGGCTGCCCAGGGCGGTGAAATCGAAGCTCGGCTTCGCCGCCGGCGCAGGCGCCGTGAGCGGCGCCGCGTCGTCCGCCGACAAGCTCAGGCCGCTGGTGTCGGGCAGCGGCGCAATGACCGGCTTAGCGGCATCGACGTAGGCGCCTTCGGCGAAATCGAAATCCGGGATCGGCGGCGGTTCGGCAGGCGCGCGCGCGGGCTCCAGCGGCGCATCGCCGCGCGGGCCCAGCTCGAGCGGCGACTCGCGCCGATCGAAGGCGGCGAACTCGTCGTCATCGCTCGCGCCTTCGAAGGTCAGCGAATCCAGGTTCTCGTCGAAGGATGCGGCGAGTTTGGCCAGCTCCGGATCCATCGCGAGCGCGTCGTCGCCGGCGTTCGCCGCCGCGGATTCAGCGGTCGCGAAGCGAAACCCTCCACTTTCGCCGAAGGCGGCCAGCTCCTCGTCGCTGAGCGTCAGCTCCTCGACGTCCATATCCAGCGACCCAGTGCCGCCAGCAGGCGACGCGTCGAGCGGCGCGTCGAAACTGATTTCCTTCGCCGACAGCAGCGAGACGGAGGGCTGCGTGGGGCGCTCGGCAATGGTGTCATCGGCTTCATCGACGAGTTCAAGATCGCGCAGGTCGATCATGCCGACGTCCAGGTCGTCGGACACCGCGAAGGCCGCCGGCGCGCTTTCGCGCGGCGACGTATTCGACGGGCCGTCGGGCGACGGCACCTGCATCGCCTGCTCAAGGGCGGCGAGATCGAGGTCGAGGAGTTCGGGATTGCCCTCTTCCGCCGGTGGCGTCACCCACTCGGCTGGCGGCGCGGGCTCGGCCGGCGTCGCGTCACCCGCCGAACTCGTGTCGGTCGCGACCGGCGCATCGCTCGGCCGGTAGGCGCTCGGCACGTCGGCGGCGGAGGCACTGATCTCCTCGGCGAAATCGGCCATGCGCGCTTCGCTGGCCATCGCCGCGGGTGTGGTCGGCGCGCCCGGCTCGAGGTACTCCGCCGCCTCCTGGTGCGCCTCGGGCTCGGCGCCCGGCGGCAGCACGTCGCAACCGACGAGTTTGGCCGCGAGGTGCCGCGCCCAGCGGTTGAGGTCCCATCCCTGCAGCTTGGCGGTGGTTTCCGCCTCGTCGTACATCACGTTGAGCGCCGGCGCGAGAAGCTCGTCATCGAGGCGATCCAGCGCGGCCTCGACGGCGGGCTCGACGCTGACCAGCACCGTCGTCGCACCCGCCGATGCCAGCGCCCCGGCGGACAGGTCGTTCGGGTCGGCCTCAACGACAAGTTCGGCGCCGAGGTCGGTGATCGCCCGCTTCAGCTGTTCGCGCGCTTCGCCGGCCCGTGCGAGCAGCGCGACCTTGAGGCGCGTCCCGTCAGCCACGCGCCGCAACCTCGGCCAACAGTTCGAACACGTGGCGGATCAGCTCCGGCTCCTGATAGGGCTTGCCGAGATAGCGGTTCACGCCGATCTCGAACGCGCGCTGGCGGTGTTTGTCGCCGGTGCGTGAGGTGATCATGATGATCGGCACGTCGCGCAGGCGGGTGTCTCCGCGCATCGTCTGTGCCAACTCGTAGCCATCCATGCGCGGCATTTCGATGTCGAGCAGCATCAGGTCAGGCACACGCTCGGCCATCTTCTCGATGGCATCGATGCCGTCCTTCGCGGTACCGACCTCGAAGTTGTGGCGCTCCAGCACGCGGCCGGTGACCTTGCGCATGGTGATCGAGTCGTCGACCACCATCACGAAGGGCACCTTGCGCTCGGCCAGCGGCACCGCCGCCGGGGCGACCGGGCGATTCTCCGCGGCGGCCTCGTCGGCGATGGTGTTGAAGCGGCGGGCCAGGGGCGCGACGTCGAGGATCACGACCACCGAGCCGTCACCCATGATGGTGGCGCCGAAGATGCCGGTGACCGAGCTCACCTGCGGGCCGACCGGCTTGACCACGATCTCGCGGCTGCCGAGCACCTGGTCGACACAGATCGCGGCGCGCAGGTCGCCCGAACGGGCCAGCAGCAGCGGCATCTGCAGGCTGCCTTCGGCATTCGCCGGTGCGTGGCCGACGAGGCGGCCAAGGTCGTAGATGCTGTAGTCCTCGCTGGCGTACCGGAACACCGGGCTTCCCGTCATTTCCTGCTCGGCGAGTTCATTGCGGCCGATGCGCGCCACGCCCTGCACCGAGGCGATCGGCACCGCAAAGCGCGTCTCGCCGATCTTGACGAACACCGCCTGCGTCACCGCGAGAGTGAAGGGCAGGCGCACCGTGAACTCGGAACCCTTGCCGGGCGTCGAGCGGATCTGCAGCGAACCGCCGAGCTGGCGGATTTCGCTGTAGACGACGTCCATGCCAACGCCGCGGCCGGCGAGCTTGCTCACCGCTTCGGCGGTGGAGAAGCCAGACTCAAGGATGAAGCCGTAGATCTGCTCGTCGCTGAGCTGGGCATCCGCGGTGGTCAGGCCGCGCTCCACGGCCTTCGCGAAGATGCGGTCGCGGTCGAGACCCTTGCCATCGTCGGTGAGGCGGAGAACGACTTCCGAGCCTTCTCGCGCGACCGCAATGCGGACCGTGCCTTCGGCGTCCTTCTTCGCCTTGCGGCGCTCGTCGGGCGTTTCCAGGCCGTGCGCGATGGCGTTGCGGAGCATGTGCTCAATCGGCGCCGTCATGCGGTCGAGCACCGAGCGATCCATTTCGCCGCCGGCACCGTCGACCTTGAGCTGGGCCTGCTTGCCGGTGTCGGTGCAGGCCTGGCGCAACACACGGCGCAGGCGCGGCACCAGCGATTCGAAGGGCAGCATGCGCGTGCGCATGAGGCCTTCCTGCAGATCCGAGCTCACGCGCGACTGCTGCAGCAGCAGGGCTTCGTAGCCGCGGGTCAGCTCGTCGAGCGAGTCGTAGAGGTTGCCGAGGTCGTTCGTCGACTCCGCCAGGGAGCGAGTCAGCTGCTGCTGCGTCGAGAAGCGGTCGAACTCCAGCGGGTCGAACTGCTTGCTGGTCTCTTCCTCGCGCTGGTAGCGAGAGGCGATCTGCGCTTCGGTTTCGATCTCAAGGCGGCGCAACTGGTCGCGGATACGCGACGTCGTCTGCTCGAGCTCATTGAGGTTGCCGCGGAAGGCGCCGAGCTGCTGCTCGAGGCGGGCGCGGTAGATGGCGACCTCACCGGCATAGTTGACGAGCTTGTCGAGCAGGTCGGCGCGGATGCGCACCTGCTCCTGCGCGGCGCGCAGGGCGCCGCCGTCTTCGTCGTCGAGCACGTCCTCGATCGGCCGCGACAGCTCGCCAAGTTTGGGCTTGCGCGGGGATTCGACGATCGCCGGCGCGGCCGGGGCGGCATCGACACCCGCTTCGCCATCGACCGGCGTCGCGCCAGGCAGCGCAAGCCCCTGAGCCAACGCGTTGACCTGGGCAATCAGCCCGTTCGGCTGGGCGATGGCCTTGCGCTCGGTGACGCGCGCCGTCATGCCATGCAGGCGGTCAAAGCAACGCTCCAGCACGATGATGCCGCTGGCATCGAGGCTGCGCTTGCCGTCGGCGACCGCCTCGAGCAGCGATTCCATCGCGTGACCGAGCTCACCGATGGCCCAGACGCCAGCCATGCGCGCACCGCCCTTCAGCGTGTGCAGGTCGCGCTGCAAGCCGGTGATGATCTCGCGATCCTCGTGCTCGTCGCGCAGGCGAGCCATCAGACCGTCGCTGTGGTCGAGCAGGTCGTTCGATTCCTCAAGGAAAATCTCAAGCAAATCGGTGTCGATGTCGGTGGTGTCGAGCGACTCGTCCGGATCGGCCGGGTCGCCGGCGTCCGGCACCGTGGTGGCGTCGAAGACGAGGCCGCCGACCATGGCCGTCGCCTCGTCGACGGGCACTTCCGCCGCCACGCGCGCGGCTTCACGACGCGCCACTTCTTCGGCGATGCGCTGACGCTCAGCGCGCTCGGCAGCCAGCCGTGCTTCTTCGGCCTCGCGTTCGGCGGCTTCGCGGGCGGCACGCTCTTCCGCATCGCGCTCCGCCTGTTCGCGGGCGGCCTGCTCGGCGACGGCGCGTTCCGCCGCTTCGCGCTCGGCCGTTTCGCGGGCTTCCTGCTCGGCCTGGGCGCGAGCCGCCTGTTCAGCGAGTTCGGCCTGGAGCTGTGCGAAGGCTGAGGCTTCACGCTCGGACTGCTCGCGGGCCAATTGTTCGGCAGCGGCGCGGGCATCGCGCTCGGCCTGCTCGAACGCGGCCAGCTCAGCGGCCAAGGCGGCCTGTTCATCCTGTGCGGCTCGATCGCGCGCAGCGGCTTCGGCGGCAGCGGCTTCGGCGGCAGCGGCTTCGGCGGCAGCGGCTTCGGCGGCAGCAGCTTCGGCGGCAGCGGCTTCGGCGGCAGCGGCAGCGGCAGCGGCGGCAGCGGCTTCGGCGGCAGCGGCTTCGGCGGCAGCGGCTTCGGCGGCAGCGGCTTCGGCGGCAGCGGCTTCGGCGGCAGCGGCTTC
>JBOFQO010000175.1:0-4611 GCA_051660925.1 Silanimonas sp.
GAAGACCAGCAGGTCTTCCAGGCGGTACTCGCTGCGATACGCCATTCGGGCCACCGCCGGGGCCCAGCGCGGCAGCGCGAAGGGGCCATGAATTCCCGCCTCGGCGGCTCCGCCCACAGGCGCTCGCGGTGCGGCCGACGCGTGGGCCTCGCCACGGCGGCGTGCCACTTCATCCCGCACGCGCGCCATCACCTCATCGACGGTGGGAGGGCGTTTCGCGGGTGGCGCGTCACCCAGCGATTCACGCACGCGCTGCATGTCTTCATCGAGGCTCATGGCGACTCCTTGGCTGCAGCCGCAGCCAGCAGGCTGGCGGCGGCGTCCCGCCATCGCCGAGGCGGGGCGGTCGAGGTGCTGGCTGGGGTGAGGGTGTGCTCGCGCAGGACGTCGGCAAGACTGCGTCCGGCCGCGCCACCGAAGTAGCGTGCGCTGTCGCCGCCGGCTTCGCGGAACACGGGAAGATCGCGCGCAACGACGGGCAGGCCGCGAGCGAGCGCCTCGGCGATGGGAAGTCCGAAGCCTTCGCCCAGGGACGCCTGCACGAGGACATCGTGGGTGTCGTACGCGAAAAGCAGCCTGGCGTCGTCGGCGTCGTCCAGCCAACGGAGGCCGGCCCGATCATCGAGAGACTTTTCCAGCCGGCCGACGAAGGCGTCCACCCCCCAGCCGCGCCGACCCACCACGGTCCATTCCACGGGAATCCCCTGCCGTTGGAGCTGCTCGACCGCATCGAGGACCTCGGGATAGGCCTTGCGGGGCTCGAGCGTACCGACGCTGAGGATACGCAGTGGGCCGTCGGCGCGCGCCCGACGGCCTGCGGACGATCCAGGAACGGGCGGGAAATCCCCCCCGAGCTGGAAGGGGCGAAGCGCCGGCGCGGCGTCGGCATGCTTCCGGAGATGCGCCGCGGCCGCACGCGCCGTGCTGTCCGAAATGCAGCACAGGACGTCCGCGCTGCGGGAAACCACCGACCACCACGCCTCGAAGCTCGCCACGGTCGCAGCAGGGAACCAGGACGGGTGATCAAGGGGCAGGACGTCGCAGAGCACGACGCTGACCTGCACGCCGTGCTCCCGCAGGTGCAGCAACGCGCCCGACAGCGATGCGGCGCGGTCGCGCAGCAGGTCGAGTCCCACGTACAGGTCGTCGGCGCGCGGCGCCAGTGCGACGTCCGGGCCGTAGTGCCCGTCTGGCCGGCCGGTCACGCGGGCAAGGAACCGGCGAGCCAGCGCATGGCCGCCGTTCGGAGTGAGCCGGACGGGCTCCACGACGCAGCCCGGCGGAGGCTCCAGCAGCCACTGGGCGAGGATGCGGCGCGACAGGCGTCGCACCCCGCCGAAGCTCCCGCCGGCCGCCAGCTCGGTGACATCGACAAGCAGGCGGCGCGGCCGCTGCCCGTCGATCGCGGAGCCGACAAAGGGCGTCGCGGCGGCTTCACCCGCCTCGGCGTCGGCCAAGGGCGGCGGGCACCACGCGGGGGCGGGCACGAGCCTCGCCATCCAGCGACGCAGGGGCGACGTCAGGCGCCAGCTCCGGCTGTTGCGCAGCGTTTCCAGCTCCGCCTCGATGCGACGCAGGCGTTCGTGCGCCTCCACGAGGGCGAACCACTCCGCCGAATCGCGGCGCGCGCGCTCGGACGGGTTTCCGTCAGTCGCGGCCATGGTCGACTCCCGCGACGGACTGGATCGCGATGGTGGGCTGCAGCCACGCGCTGCCGACGAAGGTCGGATGCGCGAGGTTCACCACCTGGAACACGAGGGCTAGGTCCTGCCAGTCGTAGTTCGCGGCGAGATGGGTGTCGTCGGCATGGAGCGCCAGGGACACCGAGTAGCTCCCCGGCCCCAGATGGACGGGCAAGGCCACGTCGAACCGATACCGCGACCCCGCCGCAGGCCGCCGCAGCACCTGGCCGGTGTGGTGGGTGTTGGTGCCGTAAACGGGTTGGCCGAGGCGATCACGGATCATGAACCCGAACACCAGGTGGTCCACCGTGGACTCCACGTCCACCTCCACCACGAGCTGCAGCGACTCGCCCACCCGCGCGACTTCGACCGGCTGGCCCGACGGATCCAGCAGCCGGCGGTCGACGAGTCGGGCCCGGCCGTCGCCGGAACGCGTCGCGACGCCGAGTTCGGAGCGTTCGACACGGATGGTCGACCCTTCCTTCTCGGCGACCAGTGCGTTGTAGAAGTCGAGCACTTCGGAAGGATCGCCCTCGAGCGCGACGCGTCCGCGATCAAGCAGGATCGCGCGATCGCAGAGGGTGCGCACGGCGGAAGGGTCATGCGAGACGAAGAGCAGCGTCGTACCTTGCTCACGGAACGACTGGATGCGCTGGAACGACTTGTGGACGAAGTAAGCGTCGCCGACGGACAGCGCCTCGTCGACGATGAGGATCTCCGGACGGATGGCGGTAGCCACGCTGAAGGCGACGCGCACCATCATTCCGCTTGAGTACACGCGAAGCGGTTGGTCGAAGTAATCACCGACCTCAGCGAATGCCTCGATCGCGTCGATCAGCTCGGCCGCGCGCTGCGACGGCACACCGCGCATCGCCAGCACGTGCATCGCGTTCTGGCGACCGGTCAACTCCGGGTTGAACCCGAGCCCCAATTCAAGCAGCGCCGAAACGCTGCCATCCACGGCGACTCGCCCCTCCGAGCAGCGCGTCGTCCCGGTGATGATCTTCAGCAGGGTGCTCTTACCGGCGCCATTCGCACCCACCAGCGCGACGGCCTCCCCTTTCTCGACACGAAAGGCGATGTGCCGCAACACCCACGTCTCATCCACCGGAGGCTGCGGGAAACCGAACCAGCCGAGCACGCGATCCCACTCGCTGCGGTACCTCGCATAGCGTTTCCCGACGCCGTCAATGATGAGCGCGGCCCGGGTCATAGCGCATCCACCACGTCAGCCGAGGCACGGCGGAATACCGCCCAGCCGAGCGCGTTCAACGCGAGCGCGCCAGCGGCCACGCCGGCGACGGCCCAGCCCGGATGGGCGTCGAACAGCATCACGTCATGGAAGGCCACCACCATCACGGCCATCGGATTGGCCATGACCCAAGGCTGCAGCGCGTCGGGAAGGACGCTGGGGTGGTAGACCACGGGCGTCAGCCAGAAACCCAGCTGCAGCACGACGCCCAGCACCTGCGCGGCGTCACGCACCACCACGTTGACCGTGCCGATCAGGATGCCGATGCCCATGGCGAGGGCGGCCGTGACGCCCGTGAGCACGGGAAGCCAGAGCCACTTGGCGGTCGGCGGGAAACCGAGCAATGGAAGGGCGACGAGGAGGATGGCCATCAGCGCGAGATGCGTGATGCCGACTGAACCGACGACGACCAGCGGGAGTGCGGCTCGCGGCACGTTCAGCTTCTTCAGCGTCGAGGCGTTGTCGATGAACACCGTCGCCAGCCGCTGCAGCAGCTCGGCGAAGAGGCTCCACGCAAGAATGCCGGTGAGCAGGTAGGCGGCATAACCGAAGGTCGAATCGACGCCGGGAAGGCGTGCCCCGAGCACCTCGGCGAGCACCAGCGCGAAGATCGCGACCTGGAATAGCGGCTGCAGCACGATCCACGCAAAGCCAACGCGGCTGCGCGCGAAACGGGCCCTGTATTCGGCGGCGATCGCCGAGGCGACGAAGCCACGAAAGGCCCACAGGGAGCGGATCAGCGGACTGAGGGGCAAAACGTGTCATCCAGGACGGGGCGGGGAGGACCCCCCGAGTCCACGGGGGGCCCCAAAGCATAGCGGATGACGGCTACGGCACGACACCGACAAGACACGCCTGCCCCTCAGCGCGGCTACAATCCAAGGCCGCGTTTTTCCAATCAAAGCCGTCCCATGAAAATCCTCGTCGCCTACAAGCGGGTGGTGGACTACAACGTCCGCATCCAGGTCAAGCCGGACGGTTCCGGCGTCGTCACCGAGGGCGTCAAGCTCTCGCCGAACCCCTTCGACGACATCGCGCTCGAAGAAGCCCTGCGCCTGCGCGAGAAGGGCATCGCCTCGGAAGTGAGCGTCGCGACGATCGCCCCGGCCGATGCCCAGGCGCATCTGCGCAACGGCCTCGCCATGGGTGCGAACCGCGCCATCCACATCGTCACTGACAGCGCCGTGCAGCCGCTGACCGCCGCGCGCGCCCTGCTCAAGCTGGTCGAGAAGGAGCAGCCCGGCATCGTCATCCTCGGCAAGCAGGCCATCGACGACGACAGCAGCCAGACCGGCCAGATGCTGGCCACGCTGTGGGGCCGCCCGCAGGCCACCTTCGCCTCGAAGGTCGACGTCGCTGGTGAAGTCGCCACGGTCACGCGCGAAGTCGATGCCGGCCTCGAGACCCTCGAAGTCGACCTGCCGGCCGTCATCACCACCGACCTGCGCTTGAACGAGCCGCGATTCATCAAGCTGCCGGACATCATGAAGGCCAAGAGCAAGCCGCTGGAAACGCTGCCGCTCGCCGATCTCGATGTCGAAGCCGCGGATTTCCTGCAGACCACCCACTACGCCCCGCCGCCGAAGCGGACGAAGGGCGTGATGGTCAAGGACGTCGCCGAACTGGTGGCGCTGCTGAAGCAGAAGGGCCTGGCGTAAACGCCGGCACCTCAACCGA
>JBOFQO010000176.1:0-6717 GCA_051660925.1 Silanimonas sp.
CCGGCGAGCGTCTGCAGCTGGGCGATGGCGGCCGGACGGTAGACGTCGCAGCTGACCACCATCACCTTCTTTTTCCGGCGCTCCTTCAGGTGTTTCGCAAGCTTGCCGACCGTGGTGGTCTTGCCCGCGCCCTGCAAGCCCGCCATCAGGATCACCGCAGGCGGCTGCTGGGCCAGCGAGAGCTCGGCACCCTGCCCGCCCATCACCAGCGTCATCTCGTCACGGACGACCTTGATCAGGGCTTGGCCCGGCGTCAGCGAGGTCAGCACTTCCTGCCCGACCGCGCGCACCTTGATGCGCTCAATCAGCGCCTGAACCACCGGCAGCGCGACATCGGCTTCGAGCAGAGCGATGCGGACCTCGCGCAGGCTCTCGCGGATGTTCTCCTCGCTCAGGCGACCACGGCCGCGGAGGCGCTGGAGGGTGCCGGAGAGGCGCTGGGTCAGGGACTCGAACATGGCGGACGGCGCTGCAGGGACGCGGAAAGCGGGCCGCGAAGTATAGCCCCCGCCAAGATGCGAGACGTTCTCGATTCGCGAGGGCCTGTGCGACACTCGACGGATGCCGATGTTCACGCACGTCGCCCTTCTGCTGGCGGCCCTCGCCGCCCTCGCCTATGCCCTTGCCGCCCTCGGGCTGGCGCGCCGCCTGCGCGCCGGCAACCCAGCTCAGGCCTCGGCGTGGCCGCTGCTGCTCGGCGGCGTCGGCGCCGCGCTGCAGCTCGCCCTGCACGCCTGGGCCAGCCATCGGACCGGCGCGCCGGACTTGCACTTCTTCGCCGCGCTGTCGCTGGTCAGCCTCGGCATGGCCGCGTTGACGGTCGCCGCCGCGAAGCTAGAGCGCCTCGATGCCCTTGGCGTCATCGTCTTTCCTGTCGCCGCCGCCTGCGTGCTGACCTATGCGCTGGGCGGGCACCCCGGCGTCGTGCGAAGCGAGCTCGCGTGGCCGATCCTGCTGCACGCCTGGCTGGCGCTGCTGGCCTACGCGGCGCTCGCGCTCGCGGCGCTGTTCGCCGCCGGGCTGTGGCTGCAGGAGCGCGCACTGCGCCAGCGCCGCATCACCGGCCTCGTGCGCCTGCTGCCGCCGCTGACGCAGTCGGAAAGCCTGCTGTTCCGCACGCTCGTCGCCGCGTTCGCGCTGCTGACGCTGGCGCTGGCGATGGGCCTGGTCTTCGTCGAGAACCTGTTCGCGCAGGCGCTGGCGCACAAGACCGTGCTGTCCCTGCTGAGCTGGGCCGTGCTCGCGACCCTGCTGTTCGGACACTGGCGCTGGGGCTGGCGCGGCGCGAAGGCCGCGCGCTGGACGCTGACCGCGATGCTGCTGCTCGGTCTGGCCTTCTTCGGCAGCCGCTTCGTCTACGAGTTCCTGCTGGGGCGCTGAGGCACGACGCCGGCCCCGCGCCGAGGCGCAGCGTCAGCGCGGCAGCCGACGGTCGTCGACGAGCCCGAAGACGACATGGTCCTGCACGTGGCCGTCGCGCACGGCGCGTGCGCGCATCAGGCCCTCGCGCGCGAAGCCCGCGTTCTCGAGCACGCGGATCGACGCGACGTTCTCCGTCGCGGCGTAGGCCGTGACGCGCGACAGGTTCCAGCGGGCGATGACGGCGGGCAGCACGGCGCGGACCACGCAAGTCATCACGCCGCGCCCCCAGTGCGCTTCGCCGAGCCAGTAGCCGAGCTCGGCGCTGTGCGCGAATTCGGCCTCGCCGCGGCGCAGGCCGATGCCGCCGACCGCGTCGCCGCCGATCTCGACCGCCCAGCCTTCCGGGTCGTCCTGCGATTCGAGGAACGCGAACCACGCCGCCGCATCGGCCGCCGTGTAGGGGTTCGGGAAGCGCGCCGACAGGAAGCGCGCGACGCGCGGGTTGTCGGCGTGCCGGACCAGCGACGCCGCGTCGGACCGTGTCCACGGCCGCACACGCCCCCCATCGAAAGCGAGCTCGAACGGCGACGTGCCGGACGACGCGCCCATTCAGTCGACGGCCTGTTCCAGCGCATCGGACAGCCGCTCGACGCCGATCACTTCCAGCTCGCCGACGCGGCCGGATTTCGGCGCGTTGGCCTTCGGCACGACGGCGCGGCGGAAGCCGTGTGTGGCCGCTTCCTTCAGGCGCTCCTCGCCGTTCGGCACCGGGCGCAGCTCGCCGGAGAGGCCGACCTCGCCGAAGGCGATCGTCTTGTCCGGCAGCGCGCGATCGCGCAGCGAGCTGAGCACGGCGAGCAGCACCGGCAGGTCGGCCGCGGTCTCCTGCACGCGGATGCCGCCGACCACGTTGACGAACACGTCCTGGTCGAACACGCCGACGCCGCCGTGGCGGTGCAGCACGGCCAGCAGCATCGCCAGCCGGTTCTGCTCAAGGCCGAGCGCAACGCGGCGCGGATTCGACAGCGGCGACTGGTCGACCAGCGCCTGGACTTCGACCAGCAGGGGCCGCGTGCCTTCGCGCGTGACCATCACCGCACTGCCCGGCTGCGGCGAGCTGGCGCCGGACAGGAAGATCGCTGAGGGGTTCGACACTTCGCGCAGGCCCTTGTCGCCCATCGCGAACACACCGAGTTCGTTCACGGCGCCGAAGCGGTTCTTGAACGCGCGCAGTACGCGGAAGCGGCTGCCGGCCTCGCCCTCGAAGTACAGCACCGCATCGACCATGTGCTCGAGCACGCGCGGGCCGGCGATGCCGCCCTCCTTGGTGACGTGGCCGACGAGGAAGACGGCGGTGCCGGACTCTTTCGCGAAGCGGACCAGCTTGGCCGCGCTCTCACGCACCTGGCTCACCGAGCCGGGCGCTGCGGTAAGCAGCTCCGACCACAGCGTCTGGATCGAGTCGGCGACCATCAGCCGCGGCCGCGCCTGCGCGGCCTGCGACAGGATGCGCTCCACGCAGGTCTCGGCCAGTGCGCTGACACCGTCGATCGGCAAACCGAGGCGCTGCGCACGCCCGGCGACCTGCGAGAGCGATTCCTCGCCCGTGACGTAGAGCCCAGGAACGCGTGCGGCCATCTGCGCGATCGCCTGCAGAAGCAGGGTCGACTTGCCGATGCCGGGGTCGCCGCCGACCAGGACCACCGAGCCCTCCACCAGACCGCCGCCGAGGACGCGATCGAGCTCGCCGATGCCGGTGGAGACGCGCGATTCGGCCTCGTGCTTCACCGACGCCAGCGGCGTGATTCGCGCCTGTTCCGGCGCGCCGGCCCAATTGCTGTGGCGCGAAGCGCCCTTCGCGGACGCCGGCTCGACGACGATCTCGGACAGCGTGTCCCACGCGCCGCAGGCTTCGCACTGGCCCTGCCATTTCGGATAGCTCGCACCGCAGTCGGTGCAGACGTAGGCCGTCTTCGCCTTGGATTTACCGCTGCTCACCGCCACGCGTGTCGCTCCATCGCTACCAGGTCGCCAGCTTGCCATGCGCGGATCGCAGGGCACGAGACGAGGCGGCTCAGGGTGCCGCGTCGTCGGCGTACAAGCGGATCAGGAAGGCGTCGCGCTCGGCATCGGAGATCGGCGCTATTGGCAAGTTGAATTCGGAGCGCAGCGCATCGACCACGGCCTGCGCCCAATGCGCGTTGAGCACGGTGCCTGTGTGGCCATCGGCGAGGAAGAGCGCGTTCCGCTCGTCGCCTTCCGCAAAGGCGGTCACCCAGGCAAGGTTGCCGCTGGCGTCGCGAACCGCAACGCCGCCGTAGGCGGGGCGGCCGTCCGCGGCGCGCTGCCCGACCAGGGCGCGGTAGAACGTGCGGTCGTCGAAGAAGGCGCGCTTCGGCGACGCCGCAGTGATCGCCCGAAGCCCGGCATCGAAGCGATCGAGGACGGCGCGGATGTCAGCGCGTTCGCGGGCGTCGGCCCAGCGCTCGATGTTGCGCGGCCAGTCGACGTTGTCGAGCACGCCGACCAGCAGGAATCGCAGCTCAGGTTGTGCCTCGGCCAGCTGGCGCACGGCGTGGTCGACGGCGTCCAGGCAAGCATCGACCACGCGGCGGTTGCCCTCGCTGTCGCCGTCGCGGGCGAAGGCCTCCAACGCCTCACGCGTGCCGAGGTCATTGATGCCGATGCGGATCACCACGACGCCACGACGCCAGGGCTCAGGCTGTTCGGCGATCCGCGACGCGAGGCGCGGCGCCTGGCGTCCTGCTCCATCGACAAGGTCGGCGCAGCGCGCGCCGGACCACGCGTAGTTGAACTCGAAGTCCTGCTTGCGCGGCGAGCGACGCTCGATCCCGACGAGCCCCATCGCGCGCGCCCAGCGGCCGCGCGTACCCCACTCGCCCCAGGTGCCGGGGTCGATCTCTTGGCCGCGAAGACGCGCCAGCACTTCCGTCCACTGCAGTGTGGCGGCGCGATCCGGGCCACCGCGCGCCACGCCGCCTTCGGGAAAGGACAGGCGATCCTGATAGGCGTGCGAATCGGAATCGCCGAGCACGGCGAAGGGCACGCGATCCGCATCCGGCCCGGCCCCGCGCGGTTCCGCACAGGCTGAAAGCAGGGTCAGGATCGAAAGCGCCAGGGCCGGAGTACGCAGGATTCCCATCGGGAGGGACCGCGAGGACGAAGCACTTGGGGGTGATGGTGCCGGAGAAGGGACTCGAACCCCCGACCTACGCATTACGAATGCGCCGCTCTACCAACTGAGCTACACCGGCATCAGACGCGGAATTCTAGGGCCCGAACCGTCTGTGGTCAATCGACCAACGAGATCCGCAGCTCCTTCGGCAGGGCGAAGACCACGTCCTCGGGCTTGCCGTCGAGCTCGCGGGCGGCGCTGCCGCCCAGCTCGCCGAGCCGGGCGATCACGCCCTGCACCAGTAGTTCCGGCGCCGACGCGCCCGCGGTGACGCCAACGCAGCGCTTGCCCGCGACCCAACGCGGGTCGATGTGCTCGGCCCCGTCGATCAGGTAGGCCTCAACGCCGTTCTTTTCGGCGAGCTCGCGCAGGCGGTTGGAATTCGAGCTGCTCGGGCTGCCGACCACGAGGATCAGGTCGCAGCGCGTCGCGAGCTCGCGCACGGCGTCCTGGCGGTTCTGCGTGGCGTAGCAGATGTCGTCGTGGCGCGGCCCCTCCATCGACGGGAATCGGCGCTGCAGTGCGGCGATGATGTCCTTGGTGTCGTCGACCGAGAGCGTTGTCTGCGTAGTGAACGCGACGTTGTCGGGCTGGGCAATGGCGATGGTTTCCGCCTGCGCGACGTCCTCGACGAGGTAGATCGAACCCGCACCCGCCTCCTTGCGCCATTGCCCCATCGTGCCTTCGACCTCGACGTGGCCGGCATGGCCGATCAGCACGACGTCGCGACCGGCGCGGCAATGCCGCGTCACCTCGATGTGCACTTTCGTCACCAGTGGGCAGGTCGCGTCGAAGACCTTGAAGCCGCGCTCGGCGGCCTCGCTGCGCACGGCCTGTGAGACACCATGCGCACTGAAGATCAGCGTCGCACCGGGCGGCACGTCGGCGAGGTCCTCGATAAAGACCGCGCCGCGGGCGCGCAGATCCTCGACGACGTATTTGTTGTGCACGACCTCGTGGCGCACGTAGATCGGGGCACCGAGCTGCTCGAGCGCGCGCTGCACGATCTCGATCGCACGATCAACGCCGGCGCAGAAGCCGCGCGGGTTGGCGAGGACGACGTCGAAACTCATTTCTTCTCTCCGCTGAACAGGCTGGCGACAACCAGTAGCACCGCGCCGACGACGATCGCCGAGTCGGCGAGGTTGAACACCGGCCAGCTGTGCTCGCGCCAATACCAGTGCACGAAATCAACGACGTAGCCGAAGCGTACGCGGTCGACCAGATTGCCGATGGCGCCGCCGATGATCAGCGCGAACGGCAACGCCTCGCGCCAGTGGCCGCGCGGCAGCTTGCGCAACCAGTGCACGAGCAGGCCGCTGATGCCGATGGCCAACGTGCTGAAGAACCAGCGCTGCCAGCCCGACGCGCCGGCGAGGAAGCTGAAGGCCGCGCCGTGGTTCTTGGCGAGCTGCCATTCCCAGAAGCCCTCGATGACCGGGATGGTCGGACCGCCGTATTCGAGGATCGACAGGAAGTAGAGCTTGCTGACCTGGTCAAGCGCGATGACGAGCGCGGACAGCCACAGCCAAGCGAGCGCGTTCGGCATCGGGCGATCGGTGGACGCGGTGACGGAAGCGGTGGAGGTGGGCGCGGTCAAGGCAGCGGAATCCGTCAGAAGAACCGGCGGTCCTCGCCCGGGCCGTCGACGTTCTCGACGCAGCGGCCGCAGAGCTCGGGGTGTGCGGCGTGCGTGCCGACGTCGGCGCGGTAGTGCCAGCAGCGCACGCACTTGGCCGACGAGCTTGCCACCGCGCGAATGAACGCCCCGGCCACACCGTCGGCCGCGACGGCCTCGGCGGGCTTCGCGGCGGCCGGATGCAGGCGCAGCTCGCTGACGATGAACAGGAATCGGAGCTCATCGGCGACCGGCGCCAGCGTGGTCAGCGTCGCGTCGTCGAGGTACAGGTCGACCTCGGCTTCCAGCGAGGCGCCGATCGCACCGCCGGCGCGCATCGGCTCCAGCACTTTGGCCACCGCCTCGCGGAGCGCCAGCACGCGGGCGAAGCCCTCCTTCGACAGCGCGCCACCCTCTGGCAGCGGATCGAGGTCGGTGCTCCACGTCGTGAACAGCACGTGCGCCTCGCGCTCGCCTGGTAGGTGCTGCCAGAGCTCATCGGCAGTGAAGCTCAGGATCGGGGCGACCCAGCGTGTCAGCG
>JBOFQO010000177.1:0-7037 GCA_051660925.1 Silanimonas sp.
GAGGAACGCGCGGTGAGGATCAGGATCGGAAACTTCTTGCCTTCCGAGCGCAGCGCGCGGACCAGGTCCATCCCCGACATCTTCGGTAGGCCGAGGTCGATGATGGCCATGTCGAACGGCACTTCGCGGCCGTTGTAGAGGCCTTCTTCGCCGTCGCCGGCGGCATCCACCGCGAAACCCTCGCGCTTCAGCCGGGCGGCCAGGGTTTCACGCAGCGGGGCTTCGTCTTCGACCAGCAGGATGCGCATGGACTCTCCTTGGCAAGCCGGCGCGTGGCCGGATCAGTAGCGGTCGCCGCGTTCGACAGGCGGCAGGGTTTCCGGGACATCGAGCTCGGCCGGCGGCGGGGCGTCGAAGCGTTCAAGGCGATCTTCGCGGCGCTCCTCGCGACGCGAATCGCCGAAGCGGTCGTCGCGCGGCAGCGCGCGGGGCTCGGCGAACGGGTCGCGCATGGCGTTGCCGCGCGCTTCGCGCCAGGCCTCGCGGCGGCGCTCGCGCGGGTCGTCGCGCATGATCCGCACGCGGCCGTCGGGCGTCAGTACCTTCAGGCGATAGACCTCGCGGCCGTCGCGCTGCATCGATTCGGCACGCAGCACTTCGCCGCCCGTCTGGCGCTCGGCGCGCAGCACCGACTCGGGGAGTTCAGAGCGACGCGTGTCGGCGCTCGGGGCCGGCGTGTCGTCGAAGGCCGGCGGCGGCGGTGCCTCATCCTGCTGCGCACGGGCACCCCCGGCCACGAGGGCCAAGGTGAGTGCGGCGATCAGGAGGCGGAAGGCAGGCATGGGCGGAGGATAGCGGGGCAGGCGCGGCGGGGGCCAGCGATGCGGCGAAGTCTGGTCGCGGGGGGGTGAATTGCCTCTTAACCCGCGACCGTGCCGCAGCGGCGGTTCAGAAGATCTCGCCGACGCAGCAGCGCAGCGAGCCGCCGGCTTTCTCGATCTCGGGCAGCGCCACGGCGTGCAGCGCAAAGCCGGCGTCGCGAAAGGCTGCGTTTTCGGCGGCGGACAGCGCCTCGACGGCGCGCGCGCTCAAGAAAGCCGCATCGCCCGCCACGGCGATGCCATTGCCCGCGTAGGCGCGCCGCGCCTCCCGACCGAGCGCCAGCGCGTGCGGTGCGTGAAAGTCCAGGATCGCGCGGGCGATGCCGGCATCGGCGAAGCCGTCGGGACAGGCCACCGCCAGCCGCCCGGCGTAGACCTGCAGCAGCACGTTGGTGTGGTACTCGCCGGGCGCCAGATCGAAGACCAGGGTTGCGTCAAGACCGAACGCCGCGTGCATCGCTTCCGCGCCGGTGGCGTCGCAGCGCTCCGACAGCCCGCAATAGCCAAGGTTGCGCGAGCGGTCGATGACCAGGGCGCCGGTCAGCTCGGCGATGCCGGGCTGCCGCGACAGGTCGACGGTGCGGTAGCCGAGCGCTTCGGTGAAGAAACGGCGGATGTCGGCGCGCATGGCCTCACGCTGACGCACCGGGTGCTTCATGTGACCGACAACGAGCCGGCCTGGCGCCGTCGCGAACACGTTGTTTGGGAACACCGCGTCGGGCGTGGTCGGGTCACCGGGGAAGGTCACGACCGGCACGTGCGCGGACAGCGCCTTCGCCAGCGCACGATGCTCGGCCAGAGCGCGATCGGCGTCGATGCGCTCGGCCATGGCCATGTAGGTGTTGTCCTGCGCCGACTCGGCGGCCAGCGACATGCCTTCGGGGGCAACGAGGAAGACGGCCTTCGGAGTCGCCCGCGCCGGGTTGGGGTTGCAGTTCGCCGCGAAGGCGAAGAAGCGTGCGGGGTCGCGGGTGATCATGCGGCGGCATCCTGGCGGTCGGTGACGGCCAGCGCGCGCTCAAGCAGTTCGAGACCGGCACCGGACTTCGGCGCGCCTTCGCTCAGCACCTGGCGGAACGCGCGGCCGCCGGGCTGCGCGTGGAACAGCCCGAGGATGTGGCGCGTCAGGTGCTTGAGCGCCACGCCTCGGGCGAGCTGCGCTTCGACGTACGGGAACCACGCGCGCAGCAGGGCTTCGCGGCTGCGCGGCGACTCGCCTTCGAGCGCAACGGCGTACTCGTGAAGCCGATAGGGCTCGTGATAGGCGGCGCGGCCGATCATCACGCCATCGACGTGCGGGAGCTGCGCGCGCACCTCGTCGAGCTCGCGCAGGCCGCCGTTGATGCTGATGACGAGATCGGGGCGTTCGCGCTTCAGGCGATGCACCCAGTCGTAGCGCAGTGGCGGGATCTCGCGGTTCTCCTTCGGCGACAGGCCCTGCAGCCAAGCCTTGCGCGCGTGGACCACGAAGCGCCGGCAGCCGGTGGCGGCGACCGTATCGATGAAGGCACGAAAGACGTCGTAGTCCTCCACCTCGTCGACGCCAAGACGGCACTTCACCGTCACCGGCACGCGCACCGCGGCCTGCATCGCGGCGATGCACTCGGCGACCAGCGGCGGCTCCTTCATCAGGCAGGCGCCGAAGCGGCCCGCCTGCACGCGGTCGGAGGGGCAGCCGACGTTGAGATTGATCTCGTCGTAGCCGCGATCGGCGCCGATGCGGCTGGCCTCCGCAAGGGAGACCGGATCGCTGCCACCGAGCTGCAGTGCGACGGGATGCTCGCTGGCGTCGAAGCCGAGCAGGCGATCGCGCTCGCCGTGGATCACCGCCTGCGCGTGCACCATCTCGGTGTAGAGCAACACCGACGGCGACAGCACGCGGTGGAAGCTGCGGCAGTGGGTGTCGGTCCAGTCCATCATCGGCGCGACGCTGAGGCGCGAACCGGTGACCGGCGGGTGGGCGACGTGCGCGCTCACTCGATGAACCCCGCATACGCTTCGAGCGGCAAGCGCCGAATATCCGGCACGCGGCAGCCGGGGGCCGGGTGGCCGACCACCAGCAGCAGGTAGGGCATCTCGTTCTTCGGGCGACCGAGCAGCTCGTTGAGGAAGCCCATCGGGCTGGGCGTGTGGGTCAATGTGGCGAGGCCAGCGCCATGCAACGCGGCAATCAGCAGGCCACAGGCGATGCCGACGGATTCGTGCGGGTAGTAGCGCTTCTCCTTGCCACCGCTCGCGTCGAGACCGAAGCGTTCGTAGAACACCGCGATCAGCCACGGTGCGGTTTCGAGGAAGGGCTTCTCGGCGTCGGTGCCGAGCGGCGCGAGCGCGTCCAGCCACTCCTGCGGCGCGCGGCGTTCGTAGAACTCGCGCTCCTCGGCTTCGGCCGCCTCGCGAATCCGGCGCTTTAGGCCGGGGTTCGCCACCGCGACGAAGCGCCAGGGCTGCTGGTTCGCCCCGCTGGGCGCGCTGCCCGCGGCGTGCAGGCAGGCGGCGATCACCTCGCGGGGCACCGGAGCCGGGCTGAAATCGCGCACTGTCCGGCGTGTGTGCAGGTGGGCGGCAAAGGCCCGGGCGCAAGTGAGGCGTTCGGCTTCGTCGAAAGCCGGCAGGGACGGCAGCGGAACATTAGGGACGTCGTCGTGCATGCGTTAGTGTGCCGCGACCCAGCGCGCGATGTGCGCATGCATCTCGGCGAGACCGTCGGTGAGTGCCGCCGGGCCGGGCTGCAGGATGATCGGCGACTTGATCTCGAACAGCTGCTGGTCGCGGACGGCGGAAACGGCCGCCCAGCCAGGGCGCGCGGCCACGGTGCCGGGCTGGAACTTCTTGCCGCACCACGAGCCGAACACGATCTGCGGGTCGCGAGCGAGGATGGCGGCGTCGTTGGCGAGGATCCGCTGCTTCGCCAGCGACTCGGCGGCGAGCTCCGGAAAAATGTCGTCGCCGCCGGCGATGCGCACGAGTTCGGCCACCCACTGGATGCCGCTGATGCGCGGCTCGTCCCACTCCTCGAAGTAGACCCGTGGACGCACCGGGAAAGCCGCCGCCTTCGTCATCACGGCATCGAGGCCGCGCTCTAGCCCGTCGGCATACGCGTCGGCTTTCGCGCTCGCGCCGACCATCGCGCCCAGGCGCCGCACGTAATCGAGGATGCCTTCGACCGAGCGGTGGTTGCTGATCCACACCTCGACGCCGGCGCGCACCAGCGCGGCGGCGATGTCCGCCTGGATGTCGGAGAAGCCGATCGCGAGATCGGGCTTCAGCGCCAGGATCTGGTCGATCTTCGCGCTGGTGAAGGCGCTGACCTTGGGCTTTTCCTTGCGCGCCCGCGGCGGGCGCACGGTAAAGCCGCTGATGCCGACAATGCGCGCCTCTTCGCCGAGGGCATACAGCACCTCGGTCGGCTCCTCGACGAGGCAAACGATCCGCCGCGGCCCCCGCATCGGTCGATTCGCCTCAATGCCCGCCAGCGAGCGGCGGAGTCGCGGCGTTCGCGCCCACCGGTGCACCGGCCAGCGGCACGCGCTTCACCGCCATCCACGCCAGCGCGGACAGCGCCGCGGTCGCCGCGCCGACCAGGAACACGCTGCCCTTGTCGGGCAGGCGCTCGATCAGCATGCCCACGCCGAGGCTGACCGCCAACTGCGGCAGCACGACGCTCAGATTGAACACGCCCATGTACAGGCCGATGCGCGCCGGGGCCACGCACTGCGAGAAGATCGCGAAAGGCAGGCTGACGATCGCGCCCCAGCCGAGGCCCATCACCGCCATGCCGACGTAGACCATCACCGCCGAATGGCCGGCGACGTAGACGAAGGCGAAGCCCAGCGCCATCAGCGCCAGACTCGCGGCGTGCACATGCACTTCGCCAAAACGCCTCGCCAGCGGGTTCAGCAGCAGGGCCGGCACCAGTGCGCCGATCGCGTTGAGGACGAGGAAGGACGTCGACATCAAGCGGCCGGTGGCATCGTCGTCGAGGCCGGGGAAGCGCTGCTGAACGAAGGCGATCATGTAGACGAACATGGTCTGCACGCCGATCCAGCTGAGCGCGTGCGCCGCCAGCACCTTGCGGAAGGCCGGCAGGTCCTCGCGGGCGGTGTTCGGCGCCGGCTGACGCTCCAGCAACGCGTGAACGAGGAAGCCCACGGCCAACGCCGCGAAGCCGGCTTCGATCCACAGCGGGTGGTTGGCGTTCCCGGTCAGCTTCAGGCCCATCGCGACGACGGCATATAGGCCGAACGGCCACAGCGGGCGCATCAGCAACAGCACGGTGGCGAGGCTGAGTTTCGGTGCGCGGACCTCGGCCGCTTCAGCCTCGGCACCGGCCAGCGCGCGCGGCTCGGTGATCAACAGCGGCGGAATCAGCGAGAACAGCAGCACCAGCACCACGCCGAAGTAGATCAGCGCCACGTTGCCGAACACCGCGCCGACGGCGTAGGCCAACACGCCAAACGTGCCGGACACCGTCTGCATCCAGGTGTACGCCGCGGTGCGCTGCGGACCTTCCGGCGTGACGTCGGCGATGATCGAACGCGTCGGATTGAAGCTGACGTTGATCGAGAGATCGAGGGCCAGCGCCACCGCGATGGCGACACCGAGGATGGCGTCAAGGCCGAGCACCTCGTCGATCAGACCGATCGACGGCAGCGCCATCAACGACAACGCGGTGAGCAGGCCGCCAACCAGGATGAAGGGCCGCCGCCGCCCGCCCCAGAACCACACCTTGTCGCTGACGATGCCGATCAACACTTGACCAAGGATGCCGGCCAGCGGGCCCGCGGCCCAGACGATGCCGATCTCGTGGATGTCGAGCTGGTACTTGGTGCGCAGCAGCCAGCTCAGCGCCGAGATCTGCACGGCAAGCGCGAAGCCCATCGCCGTCGACGGCAGGCCGAGCAACACGAGGAACGGCAGCGAGAGCCGTTGTTGCATCTGCAGCATGGGGTCGTTCCCTCCCAGGACGTCGGCGGAGCCTACCGGTCGGGGGCGCACAGCGACAGGGGCCGCCGCGGGCGACGTTGGGCGTCAGCGCGACAGGTGGGCCAGCGCGTCGGCGTTGGCTTCCCAGTTGCGGCCGTCGAAGGGCTCGACGGTGATCGACGCGATGCTGCCCTCGTCGAGACAGCGCACGTTGACGTCGATACCGTCCGGGTTGCTGCGCGGCACGTAGAAACTCTTGATGCCGCAGACGCCGCAGAAGCGGTGTCGCGCGACACCACTGTTCCACAGGTAATCAACGAGTTGCGCCTCGCCCGACAGCAAGCGGAAGCGCGCCGCCGGCACGATCAGGTGCAGGAATCCCGCCTTGCTGCAGATTGAGCAGTTGCAGTCCTGCACGACGAGGTCAGCGGGCGCATCGACCTCGAAGCGCACGGCGCCGCAGTGGCAGCCGCCGCGATGGGTGATGAGGGCGACGTCAGCCGCCACGGCCGTTGCCGCGCCCATTGCCCCTGCCACGCTCGCCGCCGCGGTCGTTGCCGCGACCGTTGCCGCGTGCCTTCATGCGGCCATTGCCCTGACCAACGCCGTTCTTCAGATCGTGGAAAGCGGCCGAGCCCGGGCGGATGCCGAGTTCCTGCGCCAGCGCGCCCCAGCCACGGCCGCGGCCGCGCATCTCGCGGTCGTACGCGTCGACGACATAGGTGCACGGGCGACCCAGCTCACGCGCGATCAGGCAGGCGTAGTAGACGTCTCCGGGCGCCCAACCGCGCTCGACCACCAGCTCGCGCACGTAGTACGACGGCGCGCCGGTGCTGACGACGACCTCGTCAACGTAGCCGTCGAGGTTGCCGCGAGCGAACACGTTCACGTCGCCGAGCTGGGCGTCGATCCATGCGTCGCCGCTGCGCGGGTTGAAGCCGAAGGCGTAGTCGTCGGCGAGGGCCGGCGTAGCGGCCGAAAGGAGGGCGGACAGCAGCGCGAGGCGCAGGATACGGCGGGACATGATCGACCTTGTCGGGACAGGGGAAGGACGTGAGGCGCGACGGGTGGCTAGCGCCTCAGCAGGCGCGCGCCGTCGGGATCGAGGGCGCGGCCGTCGCCATCGACGGCCTGCAGCGTACCGTCGGCGCCACGGAACCAACGCTGACCGGACTCGACGAGCAGCACGCAGCGTCCCGGGGCGTCGCCGACGCGGCAGGGCTCCTCGCGCCACTCGCCGGCGACCTCGAACGCGCCAGCGTCGATCGCGCCGAGGTAGGACTCGACGAGCCG
>JBOFQO010000178.1:0-14201 GCA_051660925.1 Silanimonas sp.
CAACGGCCGCTTAGAAGCGGTAGTTGAAGCGGGCGAACAGCGAACGACCCAGCCAGTCGTACTGCGTGGCGAAGGCCGGAACGTTGCCGAAGACCGTCGCGGTACCGGCCGACACGGTCGGCGGTTCCTTGTCGAAGACGTTCTCGACGCCGACCAGCAGGTCCCAATCCGCCTGGCGGTAGAGCACCGACGCGGTGTGGTAGACGGCCGATTCCGCCTTGCTGTCATACACCGGGTTCGGGTTGCCGAAGTACGCGGCCGGAGTGACGAAGCCGCCCACGCCGAGGTTGTCGGTCGAGTCGACGTAGCGCACGCCCCAGGTGTAGGTCAGGTCACCGCGCTCCAGCGACGTACGGATGTCGCCGACCAGCTTCGGACGGCTGATCTCGCCGTTGCGGTCGTCGGAGTTGAAGCCGCTCGCCTGCGAGTTGCTGAAGAGCAGGCGGACGTCTTCCATCGTGTACGTGAACTGGCTTTCGACTTCGATCTTGCCGAAGCTGAAGTCGCCGTCCCAACGCACGTTCAGGTCGTAGCCGCGGACCTTCTGACGGTTGATGTTGAGGAACGACGCGCGCACTTCCGTGATGTTGTACGGGTTGACCGCCGCGTTGCCCGGGTTGCGAGTGAACAGGTTGCAGAAGTCGTTCGGGAAGACCGGCAGGGCGTAGCAGCTGCCCACGATCGCATTGCCGCTCAGGGTCGCGATCTCGTCACGCACTTCGATCTCGAAGTAGTCGAGCGAGGCGCTGATGTTCGCGAACTCCGGCGTAAACACGAGGCCGGTGGTGAACGACTTCGAGGTCTCCGGCTTCACGACGCCGAGGCCACCACCGGTAACGACGGTGGCGGACGAACCGGCGCCCGTGTAGTTGGCCGGGACGCCCGCCGCGGCGCAGTTGGTGCGGATGTTCGGATTGTTGCTGTTGCCCCAGTCGATGCAGGGGTCGATGCCGAGCTGGCCGACGAAGCTGGTCAGGTTGCCGAGGTACAGCTCATACAGGCCCGGAGCGCGGTACGACGTGCCGTTGGTGGCGCGCAGGCGCAGCGACGGGATGATCTGCCAGCCCATGCCGACCTTCCACACGTAGTCCGAATCGGCCACGGTGTCGTACTTGAACATACGGGCTGAGCCGTTGAACGTCAGCTGCTCAACGAGCGGCAGACCGGCCAGCACGGGCACTTCCACCTCGCCGAAGATCTCGGAGACGTAGTCCTTGCCGCGGGTCGGCTGCGCGCCGCTCTGGCCCCAGGCGAAGCCGCCCTGCTCGAATTCGCTCGGCGTGTCGTCGATCGAGATGCGGCGGAATTCGGTGCCGAATGCGGCGCCGGCCATGCCGGCCGGGGTCTCGAACAGGTCGCCGTTGATCGTCGCGTTGGCCACCAGCTGCGTGTAGACGGTGTTGCCGGTGTGCGACTGACCGATGCGGTCGATCAGGCCCTGCATGCCTGCGCCGCTCAGCAGCGCCGGCGACAGGTAGTTGATCGGCACGCCGCCGCCGTTGCGGTCAAGCTGCACGTCGCCGGTCAGGTCGCGGTTGATGGCGAGCACGGTGTAGTCGCCGCTCGAGCGCGAGTACGTGGTGTCCGCGCGCCAGCCCCAGCTGCTGTCGCTGCCGAAGCCGCCGCTGAAGGTCGACGAGAAGTACCAGTAGTCGACGTCGATGTTCGCGTCGGACTTGAACGGCATGATCGGCTGGATGATGTACGGCGTCGTGCTCGTCGTGCCGAAACCGAACGGACGGCCGTCGATCGCCGGGAAGAACTGGCGGAACTGGCGCGACTTGGTTTCGCGATTCGTGTACAGGACCTGGCCGGTCCAGTTGACGTCGCCGAAGGTGAAGTCGGCCGACGAGAACAGGCTGGTGCGGTCCTGATCCGAGAAGATGTGCGCCGAGCCCATGAAGTCGTAGTTCAGCACGTCCTCGTAGAACGCCGGGTTGCCGCCGGTGGCGGGGGCGTTGGTGCGCGGGCGGTAGCCCGGGATCGGGCCAATCGTCACGCCGTTCGGCGACGGGATGTAGCGGAGGCCCGTACGCGTGTCGATGACCGTGTTGGCATACAGGTTGTTGCAGCCACCCAGCGACGTGTTGCCGATGACCGAACGATCGACGCGATCGATGAGGTCGCCGTTGGCATTGCGGACGAGGTCACGCGGGCAGGCGAAGTAGTCGCGGTCTTCGCGCAGCAGCGGCTCGGAATCGAAGTACTGGAACGCAGCGACGACGCTGCCGTTGTCGAAATCCCAGCCCGTGGCGCCGGCGATCTGGTAGTTCGAGCCACCCGATTCGAAGGGCAGGTTGGTCAGAACCGAAAGCGTGGGGCGGTCGACGGACTTGCGGGTGATCAGGTTGACCACGCCGGCGACGGCGTCGGAGCCGTAGACCGAACCGCCGCCGTCCTTCAGCAGCTCGATGCGCTGCAGGATGACGCTGGGGATCACGTTGAGGTCGAACGCGCCGACTTGGCCGCGGGTACCGGCCGGGCCCGGGCGACGGCCGTCGAGCAGAACGAGGGTGCGGTTGGCACCGAGGCCGCGCAGCGACAGCGTCTGCACGCCGTTACCGCCTTCGACCACGAAGCCGGAGAACTGGTTGCTGATCTGGGTCGAGCCGGCGGCGACGTTGCTGGTCTGCAGGATCGACGCAGTGTCGAGCTGGCCGAGCGTGGCGCTGGTATCGGCCGTGATGATCTGGACCGGGGAGATGCTGTCGAAGCCGAGGCGGCTGATCAGCGAGCCCGTAACCGTGACACGCTCAAGCTGCTTGGGCTGTTCGCCCTCCTGCGTCGCTTCTTCGTTGGTTTCTTCTTCCGGCTGGGCCTGCTGCGCGAACAGGTACGGGCCGTAGAGGCTGGTCATGACGGCCAAGGCGAGCGGGACGCGCGCGAGGCTCTTGTGACGCTTGGTGGACATGCGAGGGGTCTCCGGTTGGGGATTCGGCATCGGTTCAGACGCCTGAGCGATTTATTAACACCGGATCGCGATTAATGCAAATGAAACAAATGGTCCCGATTGCAAATTCTTGAGCCGGCCCGGTGGCCCGATGGCAAGATGCCGGCCGCTCTCATTTCGGCACTTCGCGTGATCAACAACGATCTGCTCTCGGCCGCACTGGCGGCCCTCCCCGACCCCCACACGGGAGAGTCCTTGGCGGCCGCGGCGATTCGGTCCGTCGGCGAGGATTCGGGCCGAGTGATGGCCGTGATCCAGCTGCCGTACGCCGCAGCCTCCTGGCATGACGAACTGGCCGCCTGCGCTGAGCAGGCCCTGCGAGCGGTGCCCGGGGTCGTTTCGGCGCAGGTCGAGGTGGGCCAGCGGGTGCTCGCCCACAAGGTCCAGAAGGACCTAACCCCCCTGCCTGAGGTGAAGAACGTCATCGCCGTGGCCTCGGGCAAGGGCGGGGTGGGCAAGTCAACGACGGCCGTGAACCTCGCGCTCGCCCTGGCAGCGGAGGGCGCGCGGGTGGGCGTGCTCGATGCGGATATCCACGGCCCGTCGATCCCGATGATGCTCGGGCTTTCCGGCAAGCCGGAGAGCCCAGACGGGCAGATGATCCTGCCCAAGCGCGCGCATGGCCTGCAGGCGATGTCGATCGGTTTCTTCCTCGGTGAGGACCAGCCGGCGATCTGGCGTGGGCCGATGACCACCCAGTACCTGCAACAACTTTTGACAAATACGGCATGGGAAGGCCTCGATTACCTCGTCATCGACCTCCCGCCGGGTACGGGGGACATCCAGCTGACGTTGTCGCAGCGGGTCCCGGTGTCGGGCGCAGTGATCGTCACGACGCCGCAGGACATCGCCCTGCTGGACGCGAAGAAGGCGCTGAAGATGTTCGAGAAGGTCGAGGTGCCGGTGCTGGGCATCGTCGAGAACATGGCCCTGCACTGCTGTTCGAAGTGTGGGCACGTCGAGCACATCTTCGGCGAAGGCGGCGGCCAGGCCATGGCCGAGCGCTACGGTGTGCCGCTGCTGGGCTCGCTGCCGCTGGATATCCGCATCCGCGAGCAGGCCGATGGCGGAGCGCCCACCGTCGTGGCCGAGCCGGGCAGCGCCAATGCGGCCGCTTACCGGCTGATCGCCCGCAAGACCGCGGCTCGGCTGTCGCTGCAGGCGAAGAACCGGCAGATCGGGTTCCCGAGCATCGTGATCCAGGACACCTGAGGTTCGGTCCCCGAACGTTTGGGACTTGCATTTTGCAAAGGTGCATTCCTGTTAGGGGTTTGTTACGGTCGCAATCGTCGACCGTGCCTTTTGGCACGGTGACGGGCGCCAAGTCGCCCCGTTTTCCGTACTCCAGGAGCTGCCATGACCCGTATCACTCTGAAGCGCTCGGCGCTCGCCCAGGCCACGGCCGCTGCCGTCGGTTTCCTCGCCTTCTCAGCCGTTGCACAGACGCAAGCCGAGCCGGCCAACGAAGAGACCCAGCTCGACGAGATCGTGGTCACCGGCTCGCTGATCCCGCGCACGGAGCTTGAGACCGCAACGCCGGTCATCACGATCTCGGCCGACGACATCCGTTCGCGCGGCTTCACCAACATCGCCGAGGTGCTGAAGTCAACATCGTTCGCCAACGGCGGCGTGCAGGGCTCGCAGACTTCCGCCTCGTTCACGCAGGGCGCCGAGACGATCAGCCTGTTTGGCCTTTCGGTGTCATACACCAAGTACCTGATCGACGGCCGCCCGATGGCGGATTACCCGGCGCTGTACAACGGCAGCGACGCGTTCAACAACATCAGCGGCATTCCCGTTGACCTCGTCGAGCGCATCGAGATCTTGCCGGGCGGCCAGTCGTCGCTGTACGGCTCGGACGCCCTCGCCGGCGTCATCAACATCATCCTCAAGAAGAACATCGAGAGCCCGATCATCCGCGCCCGCGTGGGTGGCTACACGGAAGGCGGCGGCGACACGACGCGCATCAGCGCGGCCGCGGGTCTCGACTTCGCCGATGGCCGCGGCAACGTGATGTTCGGCCTCCAGTATGACCAGAACGACCCGATCTGGGCCTACGACCGCGAGCTGACCCGGACCTTCAACCGCAACGGCACCTCGGCGCCGCTGGCGAGCCGCGACTGGCTGGTCTACAGCCCGTTTACCAGCTATGCGTTCCTCGATCCGGCTCGCTGCGCCAACGTCACGAGCGGCTTCGAGGGCTCGGTCGGTCTGCAGCGTCGCCCGGGCTTCGGTGACGAGCTCTACTGCGGCTCACTTAACTCGCCAGGCTACCGCACGCTGAAGAGCAACAAGCAGGCCATCCAGGCCTATACCAGCGCCACCTTCGATCTCAACGACAACCACCAGCTCTACGCCACCGTGCTGTACAGCGACGAGGAGACGCGTTACCACGTCGGTGCGAACTTCACGTTCTGGGCGACGACCGTGGAGTGGGGCTATTTCTACGACCCGCGCTTCGACGACCTGTTCAACCTGCAGCGCGCCTTCGTGCCCGAGGACTTCGGTCCGGGGGGCTACGAGCGCTCGATGAACACCGACTTCACCGAGTCGACAAACCTCACCGTGGGTTCGCGCGGCACGCTGGGCGGCGGCTGGGACTACGACGCGTCGCTGTCCTACGTCGACTACACGCTAAATGAGCGCGGCTGGGCGCGCTTCGCCGACGCCATCAACGGTTACTTCCAGCGCACGGTCCTCGGCCCGCAGCAGGGCCTAGATCCTTACTACAACGCCTACCCGGTGTTCACGCCGAACTACGCGGCCTTCTACACGCTGCTGCCGGCCGGCGCGATCGACACCTTCACTGGTTTCACCGATTCGCGCAGCAAGACTTCGGACTCGCTCGCCCGCATCCAGCTGACTAACACGACGCTGTTCACGCTCCCGGCGGGTGACGTCGGTTTCGCCGCCGCGCTCGAGGGCGGACGCCAGACTTGGGCCTACCGTCCGGACGCCCGCCTGCTGAACGGCGACATCTGGGGCACGACGGCCACCGACGGTGCCGGTGAGCGTGACCGCTACGCCATCACCAGCGAGTTCCGCCTGCCGGTGTTCTCGACCCTGACCGCTTCGGTCTCGGGCCGCTTCGACGAGTTCCGTCCGGAGGGTGCGGAGTCGGTGAACAAGGCAACGTACTCCGCGGGCCTCGAGTTCCGTCCGATCGACACCCTGCTGTTCCGCGGCAAGGTCGGTACGGCATTCAAGGCGCCGACGCTGCCTGACTCGTTCCAGGCGCCGTCGGGCTTCTTCTCGTTCGTCACCGACTACTTCAACTGCCAGGCGCTCGGCTTCGGTCCGGACAACATCGACGCCTGCCCCCAGCGCTTCTCGAGCGTCCAGTACTTCGGTACCACCTCGGGTAGCCCGACGCTGAGGCCGCTGACGGCCGACGTTTGGTCGTTCGGCCTGGTGTGGGCGCCGACTGCGAACCTGTCGTTCTCGGCCGACGTCTACGATTGGGACATCGAAAACGAGATCCAGCCGCAGAGCGCCGATTTCCTCACGCTCACCGAAATGCGCTGCCGCACGGGTGCCCCGGGCTTCACTCTGTCGTCGCCGATCTGCCAGAACGCGATCAACTCGATCACGCGCAACGGCCAGGGCGTCATCACCGAGATCTTCACCCCGAAGGTCAACGAAGCCCGCCAGACGCTGCGCGCCATCAACCTCGGCGCCAGCTACACGGCCGAGCTGGGCTCGTTCGGCAACCTGCTGGTGCGCGCTACGTACACCCGCAACCTCGACCGCGAGTCGATCGCGTTCGAAGGTGACGAGCCGGTGGACCTGCTCGAGCGTCCGGGCTTCAGCAGCGACCCGGCCGAGAAGGCCGACCTGTCGCTCACCTGGGCCTACGAGCGCCTCGCTACCACGGCGTACGTGAACTGGACCGGCAAGACGCCGAACTTCCGCGCTCGCCAACTTGATGCTTACACGGGCACGGCCGGCCTGCTCAACCAGTGGACGACCTACAACCTGAGCGTCAACTACGAGTTCTCCGACAACTTCAACGCATCGCTGCTGGTCAACAACGTGACCGATGAAATGCCGCCGTTCGATGCGACCTACGGGGGCAACACCGGCGAGCCGTACAACTCGAGCCAGTACAACGCGTTCGGTCGCTCGATCTTCGTCGAAGCCACCTTCACGTTCTGATCCACCGGACGCCCTTCGGGACGTCCTGCGGTACCTTGGGGCCCCGCCATCCGGCGGGGCCTTTTTTCTGAGCTCCGCCGTCTGAGTCCGATCCCCGATCCATCGTGAACGCGCCCGAGAAAACCTATCAATCCGCCGTGCGGGCCTTGAACGCCGGGCAATGGGCCGCGGCGGCACGCCTTGCCGGCTCCTTGCTCGCAGCGCATGGCCGGCACGGCGGCGTCCGCTTCGTCGCGGGTGTGGCCGCGCTCAACCTTGGCGATGTGCCGAACGCGCTGAAGCATCTGCACGATGCGGTGCAGGCCAGCCCCAAGCGCCCCGACTACTGGGCGCAGTTTGCCCGGGCCCTCTGCGACGCCAGACTCGGTCGCGAGTCTCTCGACGCCGCGGAACGCAGCCTGTCGCTGGGGGTCGCCGACCCGCTTAGTCTCGACACGATCGGCGTGGTGTTCTCCCGCGCTCACGCCCACGAACGGGCCTTCGAGGCCTTTTCTCGCTCCTCGAGCCAGCGTCCGGACAGCGCCGCGACGCAGTTCAATGTCGCCAGTTCTTTGACCTTCCTAGGTCGCGTCGACGAGGCCGAGGCGGCCTACCGGCGTTGCCTGGCGCTCGACCCGAGACATTGGAAGGCCTATCTCGCGCTGGTGCAGGTGCGCAAGGTCCGGCCGGAGGACGACCGGGTCGCTGCGCTGACGGCGCTGCTGCCCCAGGCCGGCGCATACGCGGAAGGCGTGATGTATCTGAACCTCGCCATTGCCAAGTGCCTGGAGGATCTTGGCGAGCACGAGCGCTCGTTCCAGCACCTTCAGGTCGGCAAAAAGGCCGGCAGCCGCGGCCGCGAGAGCTCGCGGGCCCGCGACGACGCGCTTTTTGACGCCCTCGAGGCGGCCGACACAGGGGCGTGGCCGGGGGCCGGCGCCGACGACGATGCGCCGATCTTCGTCATCGGGATGCCGCGCTCGGGAACGACGCTGGCCGACCGCATCCTGTCGTCGCATCCGGACGTCGTGTCGTGCGGCGAGCTGCAGAACTTCAGTGTGGCCCTGAAGCGCGCCAGCGGCAGCGTCACGCCGATGTTGCTCGACGCCGACACGGTCAGCCGCGCCCGTGACATCGACTGGCGTGCGCTGGGCGAGGCCTATGTCGACAGCACGCGGCCGCTGTCGTCCTCGCGCCGCCGCTTCGTCGACAAGCTGCCGCACAACTTCCTCTACGCTGGCTTCCTGCTGAAGGCTCTGCCGAACGCGCGCGTCATCTGCCTTGAGCGCGAGCCGATGGATACATGCTTGAGCAACTTCCGACAGCTGTTCGCGCTGAGTTCGCCCTTCTACGACTACAGCTTCGACCTGCTCAACACCGGCCATTACTACTTGCGCTTCCGGCGCCTGATGGCGCACTGGCAGCGGCAGCTCCCGGGGCGCATCCACGTGCTGAGCTACGAGGCCCTGCTTGACGACCAGCGGAGTGAGACCGAACGCCTGCTGGCGCACTGCGGTCTGCCCTGGGATGATGCCTGCCTGGCCTTCGAGAGCAATGACGCACCGGTCTCGACGGCGAGTGCTGTGCAGGTCCGCGAACCGCTGAACCGAAGGTCGCAGGGACGCTGGAAGTGCTACGGTCACGCTTTGGAGCCCCTGAGGTCTCTGCTCGTCAACGGTGGTGCACTTTAGGAGGGTTGATGGTCGGTCCTGCGCGCCGATGGCGCCGCGCCGTTGTCGCGATCGCGTTCGCTGGCCTCATGGCGGCCCGCGCTGCCACCGACCCCGCGCCGCCGGCCCACGCGGCGTCGGCGGAAGCCCGCGTCGGCGCTGCGCGCGCCCAGATCGGCGTCACGACGGCGTACGACCCGGCCTATGTGCGGCTGGCGTATCCCGGCGGTGATGTGCCCTTGGACCGCGGCGTGTGCACGGACGTGGTCATCCGCGCGCTGCGCGTCGTCGGCGTCGACCTGCAGCGTGCGGTGCACGACGACATGAGTGGGGCGTTCCGAAGCTACCCGCGCGACTGGGGTCTGAACGCACCGGACCGCAACATCGACCACCGGCGTGTGCCGAACCTCGAGACCTACTTCCGCCGACACGGTTGGGCGGTGCCTGCGAACGATCCGGTGCAGCCGGGCGACGTCCTGAGCTGGCGCTTGCCGGACGGCCGTCCACACATCGGGATTGTCTCCGACCGGCGTGGGGCCAGTGGCCAATGGGCGGTGATCCACAACATCGGCCGTGGCGCCCGCGAGGAGGACGTTGCCGGTCTGTGGCGGCCGGTGGGGCACTTCCGGATGCCGCGTGCAGCGTCGGCCGCCGCCCCGCCTTCACGCTAAGCTTCCGCCCCCCGAACACGCAGGCCGCGCATGAGCATCAAGAGCGACAAGTGGATCCGCCGGATGTCCGACAAGCCGCAGGGCATGATCGAGCCCTTCGAGCCGGGCCAGATCAAACACGGCGCCGACGGCCACCGCATCGTCAGCTACGGCACGTCGAGCTACGGCTACGACGTGCGCTGCGCGCGCGAGTTCAAGATCTTCACCAACATCAACTCGACGATCGTCGATCCGAAAGCGTTTGATCCGTCGAGCTTCGTCGATGTCGAGTCGGACGTCTGCATCATTCCGCCGAACAGCTTCGCGCTGGCGCGCACGGTCGAGTACTTCCGCATCCCGCGCGACGTGCTGGTGGTCTGCCTCGGCAAGAGCACGTACGCGCGCTGCGGGATCATCGTCAACGTGACGCCGCTCGAGCCCGAGTGGGAGGGCCACGTGACTCTCGAGTTCAGCAATACGACACCACTGCCGGCCAAGATCTACGCCGGCGAGGGTGTCGCGCAGATGCTGTTCTTCCAGTCGGACGAGGTCTGTGACACCAGCTATCGCGACCGCGGCGGCAAGTACCAGGGTCAGACCGGCGTGACGCTGCCGAAGACCTGATTGCCGGCACCCAGGTGGTGACGGCCCGCTGATCGGCGAGGGCTCAGCCGCCCGGAGGCAGCGCCCGCGGCGGCAGCGTATCCAGCGCGCGCGCCAGACGCGCCGCGATCGTTGGCGCCTCACCACCGTACGAGCGGCGCGTGCCTGCGCCCCACACTGGGCCTGGCCACGCGACATCGCCCTCGCGGCGGCCGACGACATGCACGTGCAGCTGGCGGACGATGTTGCCCAGCGCGCCGATGTTGAGCTTGTCGATCGGCGCGAAGTGCTGGCGCAGCAGGGCGCCCGCCTGGTTGACCTCAGCGAGCAGCAGGCGCTGCGAGGCGCCGTCGAGGTCGATCCACTCGGTGGCGCCGGGCAGGCGCGGCACCAGCACGAGCCACGGGAAGCGGGCGTCGTCCATCAGCCGCAATTGCGACAGCGGGCCGTCGGCGATGAATACGCTGTCCGCCGCGAGGCGCGGGTCGACGGTGAAGGGCGAGGTCGTCATGGCGTGGCGAGGCCTGCGGCGTTTATCGGAGTGTTCGTGTGAAGAAGGCGAGGGTGCGTTGCAGGGCCGCCTGCGCCGAGGGCTCGTGGTAGTCGGCGCGCTCCTCGCAGTTGAAGCCGTGCCCGGCCGGCCAGACGTCGATCAGCGCCTTGGGCAGGTGCTCGCGGTGCAGCGCGACGTGCTCGGGGGGGATCAACGGGTCGCGCTCGCCGAAATGGCAGAGCAGCGGCGCGCGCGGATGCTCGACGCCGAGGAAGGGCACGCTGCGGCCGCCGTAGTAATCCACCGCGGGCAGGCCCAGTCGCGCGTTGGCGAGTAGGGCGACCGTGCCGCCCCAGCAGAAGCCGACCACGCCGACCGCCGCTGCCTCGGAGTTCGCCGCAGTCCCGCCGGCCGGTGTCTCGTTGGCGACGGCCCGATTGGCGGCATCGACGCAGGCGACGGCGCGGTCGAAGCCGACCGCTGCTGCGAGCTCGCGACCGCGCGCGACGCCGGCCTCGTTGTAGGCCAGCTCGACGCCCGGTTCGACGAGGTCGAAGACGGCGGGCGCGATCGCGGTGAAACCGTGAGCAGCGAAGCGCTCAACCACGCCGCGAATGTGCGCGTTCGCGCCGAAGATCTCCTGCACGACGACGAGCGCGCCCTTCGGCGGGAAGGCCGGGTCCGCGCGCCAGGCGCCGATGCGTCCATGCGGGGTGTCGAGCGAGAGGTGAGCGGCCATGGGCGGCGGGTTCCGGAGCCGTTCGGGGGCGGCCGGTATACTTGCCGCCCTTTCCCAGCCCGCGCAACCGGCTTTCCGCCGGCGCCCCGCCATGTCCGCCAAAGCCGCGTCGTCCAAGAACCCGAAAGTCGGCTTCGTCAGCCTCGGCTGTCCGAAGGCCCTCGTCGACTCCGAGCGCATCCTTACCCAGCTCAAGGTCGAGGGTTACGACATCGTCGGTAGCTATGACAAGGCCGACGTGGTGGTCGTGAACACCTGCGGCTTCATCGAATCGGCGGTCAACGAATCGCTGGACGCCATCGGCGAGGCCATCGCCGAGAACGGCAAGGTCATCGTGACGGGCTGCCTCGGCAAGCGCCCCGAGGAGATCCGCGCCGCGCACCCGGGCGTGCTGTCGATCAGCGGGCCGCAGGACTACCTGAGCGTGATGAGCGCCGTGCACGCCGCGCTGCCGCCGAAGCACGACCCTTTCACCGACCTGCTGCCGGCCCCGCGCAAGCGCAAGAAGGACGACGGCATGATCGAAGGCGTCGGGCTGAAGCTCACGCCCAAGCATTACGCCTACCTGAAGATTTCCGAAGGCTGCAACCATCGCTGCAGCTTCTGCATCATCCCCTCGATGCGCGGCGACCTCGTGTCGCGGCCGGTCGACGAGGTACTGCGCGAAGCCGAGAAGCTGGCCATGGGCGGTGTTAAGGAGTTGCTGGTGATCTCGCAGGACACCAGTGCCTACGGCGTCGACGTGAAGTACGCCGCCAAGACCTGGCGCGACCGCGAGTACCAGACGCGCATGACCGACCTCGCTCGCGGCCTCGGCGAGCTCGGGCTGTGGACGCGCCTGCACTACGTCTACCCGTACCCGCATGTCGACGACGTCATCCCGCTGATGGCCGAAGGCAAGATCCTTCCCTACCTCGACGTGCCGCTGCAGCACGCCAGCCCGAAAGTGCTGAAGGCGATGAAGCGCCCGGCGGCGGCCGAGAAGCAGCTCGAGCGCATCCTCAAGTGGCGCGAGATCTGCCCCGAGCTGACCATCCGCAGCACCTTTATCGTCGGCTTCCCCGGCGAAACGGAAGAGGACTTCGAGCAGCTGCTGGACTTCATCGACGCTGCCGAACTCGACCGCGTGGGTGCGTTCCCGTACTCGCCGGTCACCGGCGCGAAGGCGAACGACCTGCCGGACCCGGTGCCGGAGGACGTGAAGCAGGAGCGCCTCGCGCGCTTCATGGAGCTGCAGGCGCAGATCAGCGCCGAGAAGCTGGAGCGAAAAGTCGGCACGGTGCAGCCCGTGATCATCGATGTGATCGACGGCGAACTCGCGATCGGGCGGACGAGAGGCGACGCCCCTGAAATTGACGGCACCGTGCAGATCCAGGACGGCGCGGCGAGGAAGCTGAAGCCGGGCCAGATCGTCGACATCGAGATCATGGGCGCCGACGAGCATGATCTTTTCGGGCTGGTGGCGGCAAAGGGCTGAGCCCATCGAGCCCGTCCGCGCCGGATGGGTGTCGTCATTTGCCGATGCGGGGTGGTGGCTCTAGGCTTTCGGCCACCCGCTGCCGGAACCTCCGCCATGTCCGCGCCCGCCCTGTCGTCAACCCATGCCGCGCGTCTTTTCGCTCCCGGCATCGCCGCGCTGCTGCTCGCCGCGCCGCTCGCGGCAGAACGTTTCCAGCCGGCGTCCGAGCCACACATTGTCGAGGTGCACCTGCCCGACGGCGTGCAGATCGAACGCCGCCTGGACCACGACCTTGACGGCGACGGCCTCATCGACGTCGTCGTGCTCAGCGAGGTTCCCGACCAGCGGAAAGTGCTGGTGCTGCTCGCCTTCAACGACGAGTTCGACACCGGCTTCCGTGAGCCCGAGGTGCTTGAACTCGACCCCGTCCCGGTGAATGGGACCGCCCTGCGCCTCGAGCGCAACGTGCTGGTCGTCGAGGAGATCACCGGCGGGACCGCGCGTGCGGAGGTGCGTTGGCGTTTCCGCTGGGACCCGAAGCTCGCGGGGATGCGACTGATTGGCGACGATCTGCGGCGGCCACCGACTTCGGATGCCGACGCGCTCACCGTCAGCACGAACCGGCTGAACGGTCGGCAGGTCATCACGGAGGGCGAGCGCCGCCTCGAGCGCACCATCCCGATGCGCGTGATCGGAATGGCCGACGTGCCGGACCCTTTCGATGTGACGGCCGAGGCCGCGACGGCGCTGCGGGCGCGCTGAGCCGGTGCGCTATCCTCGGCAGACTTCCCGCGCGAGGTTCCCGGCATGACCGACGCTCCGTCTTCCGCCCGTCCGCTCTCCCGCAACCCCGTCGTGACCGGCGTCATTGGCTTGTGCGTGGGCCTGATCCTTGCCTACGGCATCGGCCTGTGGCAGCGCAGCAGCGCCCTATCGGTGCAGGCCGAGGCGCACGCTGCCGCGGTGGCCGCGAAGGACGCCGAGATCGCTGCCGCCGCCGCACGCGCCACCGAGGCCGAGCGCGCGACCGTCGCGGCCGAGAGCCGCGGTGCGCTGATCAAGGCACGGTTGGCCATCTTCCAGGCGCTCAACGACCTCGACCAGCGCAACTTCGGCGTGGCCAGCGACCGGCTTCGCGACGCGGCCGCGCAGTTCGACGCGGTGGACGCCGCGGTCATCGGCCTCGACCCGGCGCTGCTGTCGACGCTGAAGGCCGAGATCGCCGGCACGCAGGTGCTGGTCGCCACCGATTTCGAGCAGCAGCGATTGCAGCTGCTCGAACTCGCGGCGCGCATCGATGCCCAGACCGGGACCTCGAGTGCCGCGACGTCGGCCGCCGCGTCTGCCCCGGTGACTCCGCCGTCGCCCTGAGCCATGTCGCGGCTTCTTTCGCTGGCGGGACGGCAACCTGACCTCGGCGGTGGTTTCGTCGTGCGTCGCCTATTGCCCGACGCCAAGCGCCGGATGGTCGGCCCCTTCGTGTTCCTCGACCACATGGTCCCG
>JBOFQO010000179.1:0-3508 GCA_051660925.1 Silanimonas sp.
CCTCGGGCCGCTGGGAAGCCTCCACGCCGGTGCTGACGCCGGATGCCGCGGGCTTCGTCTTCGTCTGCAACCGCGAATGGCCGGGCGACTACGAGCTCTGCCGCGTGCCGGTGAATGGCGGCGAGGTGCGCGAGATCACCGCGCTCGACGGCGTCGAGGATTTCGCGCTGTCGCCGGACGGCACCAAGATCGCGCTGCGCTGGTCGGCCTCGTTCATGCCGCCGCAGGCCGCTGTGGTCGGCATCGACGGTGGCGGCGTCACGCGACTCACCGATACGCGAACCGCGGCGTTCAAGGCGATGCCCTGGCGCGACCCGCAGTTCGTGCAGGTGCCGAGCAGCGACGGCGCCGGCGTCATCCACGGCAAGCTCTACACGCCGGTGGCGATGGAGCCCGGCAAGCGCTATCCGGTCGTGATGTTCGTGCACGGCGCCGGCTACCTGCAGAACGTGCACCACCGCTGGCCGCAGTACTTCCGCGAGCAGATGTTCCACCAGCTGCTCACCGACCGTGGCTACCTCGTGCTTGATCTCGATTTCCGCGCCTCCGAGGGCTACGGCCGCGACTGGCGCACCGCGATCTACCGCCGCATGGGCACGCCGGAGCTGCAGGACTACAAGGACGGCCTCGATTACCTCGTGGCGAACCACCAGGCCGAGCGCGCGCGCGCCGGCATCTACGGCGGCTCCTACGGCGGCTTCATGGCCCTGATGGCGATGTTCAAGGCGCCCGGCGTGTTCCAGGCCGGTGCGGCGCTGCGCCCGGTCACCGACTGGCGCCACTACAACCACGAGTACACGGCGAATATCCTCGACACGCCGGAGCTCGGGCCGCAGGTCTACATCGACAGCTCGCCGATCGAGCACGCGGAAGGTCTGCAAGGCGATCTGCTGATCGCCCACGGCATGATCGACGACAACGTGTTCTTCCAGGATTCGGTGCGCCTGGCGCAGCGTCTGGTCGAACTGAAGAAGCCGGGCTGGGAGCTGGCCGGCTACCCGCTCGAGCGCCACGGCTACGTGCAGCCGGAAGCGTGGTATGACCAGTACCGCCGCATCCTTGAGCTGATGGACGAAACGCTCAAGCCCGAAGCCCCCACACCCCCGACGCTCGCCGCACCGGAGACAACCCCGTGATTACTGCATTGACCCTCATCGCTGGCCTCGTCCTGCTGATCTGGGGCGCCGATCTGCTCGTCAAGGGCGCGTCGCGCGTCGCCGCCGGCTTCGGCATCTCGCCGCTGGTGATCGGCCTCACGGTCGTCGCCTTCGGCACCAGCTCGCCGGAAATGGCGATCTCGGTGTCCTCGGCACTGAAGGGCGAGGCCGATATCGCCGTCGGCAACGTCGTCGGCAGCAACATCTTCAACGTGCTGTTCATCCTCGGCGTGTCGGCGCTGATCACGCCGCTGGTGGTCAGCAAGCAGCTGGTGAAGCTCGACGTGCCCATCATGATCGGCGTCTCGCTGCTGGCCTTCGTGCTGTCGATGGACGGGCTTATTGCGCTGTGGGAGGGCGTAGTGCTGTTCGTCGGCATCATCGGCTACACCATCCTCGCCGTCCGCGTGGGGAAGGCGAGCGGCGACGGCGGTGAAGCGGTCGATGGCTCCGACCGCTGGGCCATCAACATCGCGCTGATCGTCTTCGGCCTCGTGCTACTGGTGCTGGGCTCGCGCTGGTTGGTCAGCGCGGCCATCGAGATCGCCACGGCGATGGGCGTCAGCGAGTTGGTGATCGGCCTGACGATCGTCGCCGCCGGAACCTCGATGCCCGAGGTCGCGACGTCGATCACGGCCGCCATCCGCGGCCAGCGCGACATCGCCGTCGGCAACGTGGTCGGCAGCAACATCTTCAATATCCTCGCCGTGCTGGGCCTGACCGCGATCGTGGCGCCCGGCGGCCTGCCGGTGTCCGATGCCGCCATCCGTTTCGACTACCCGGTGATGATCGCCGTGGCGGTGGCCTGCCTGCCGATCTTCTTCGTCGGCTACACCATCCAGCGCTGGGAAGGCGCGGTCTTCCTCGGCTACTACGTCGCCTACACGGCGTACCTGATCCTCGCCGCAACCGAACACGACGCGCTGCCGGTGTTCAACCAGGCGATGATGATGTTCGTCGTGCCGCTGACGGTGATCACGCTCGGCGTGGTGCTGTGGCGCGAGATCCGGCGGCGTCGCGGGCTCAAGCCGGTCGCGTAAGCGACGTCACCATCGGGAACACGGAGGGCGGTCTTGACCGCCCTTCGCGTTTCAGGCGGCGCCGAACACGCCTTCGAGCTCGATGTCGAGCTCGCGGCGGCAAATGTCGCCCCGCAGGAACGCGACGCGATCCAACGGCACGCCGACGGCCGCCAGCCGCCGGCGCACCGGGTCCAGCGCCTCGGCATGGCGCAGGTAGACGCGCAGCGCCTGCAGGCCGTCGACGCGGAAGCGCCGCGCGCCGCGGCGTGCGCCCTCGTCGAGCAGCACGTGCAGGTTGGCGAGGCTCTCGTCGAGCTGAGCCAGCACGTCGCCTTCGTGCAGCGACACATGGCCGACGATGCTGGCGGTGCCGGACGCCAGCAGCACGGTGCCGTCGCCCTCGCCGAGCAGCGCGCCGCGCGAGAAGCCCGGCGGCACCGGGCCGTACTCGCGCGGGTACTGCCAGGCCGGCGTCTGCCGCGGGTTCTCCAGCGCGATCGCGGGGCGGTCGCTGCACAGCGCGACGACCGCCAGCGGCGCCTCGGCCTCGGGCGCGCCGATCGCCGTGGCGGCCGGGGGGGGGTCGCGGAACAGCGCGTCGACGGCGGCGTTGCGGCCCACGCAGAACCGCCGATAGCGCTCGGCGTCGCCCTCGCCGACGTTGATCGCGCCGAGGAAGTTCCAAATGCGGATCAGGTACGGGTGCGCGCTCGGTCGCGCGGTGGCCAGCAGCTGGCGGTAAGCGGCTTCGGCTTCGGCGGCGACGTCGCTGCCGGTGTCCATTGGCCGATGCAGGCCGAGCATGGCCCAGCCGCCGCCCGTGCGACGCAGCAGGCCGGCCTCGAAGCGCTCGTCGACGGCGTCACCCTCCGGGATCCAGGCCTCGCGGCGTGCGCCACCGAGCCAGGTGCACCCCGTGCGCCACGGCAGGGCGGCCTCGACGAAGTCGAAGTCGAGCAGGGCGGCGGCGTCGGGATGGGCGGAGACGCGCAAGGCGGATGGGCAGTCGTGCGGGCCGCGAAGTATAGCGGCGCCGACGCGGCGGGCCTCGCCGCGCTTGACGGCGCGCAAGGCCGGGCGGTGCGGGGCCGCTAGACTGCGCGCCATCCGCATCGCCGATTGCCCGTCGCCCCCACCCGCCCATGAACGACCCGAGCCCGAACTTCACTGCCGTCCGCGCCTACCTGATGGGGCTGCAGGACCGCATCTGCGCGACCCTTCAGACCGAGGACGGCGACGGGCGCTTCGCCGAGGATGCGTGGACGCGCGCCGAAGGCGGCGGCGGCCGCTCACGGGTCTTGAAGGAGGGCGCGGTGTTCGAACAGGCCG
>JBOFQO010000180.1:0-7143 GCA_051660925.1 Silanimonas sp.
GTTCCGCGTAATCGCGGAACTGCCAGGCCAGCAAGCCGCCTTCGCGCGCGTTCGCCATGTCAGTACTTGCGCGCCTTGGGCGGGATGGTCTGCACGGCGTCGGTCTGGGTGTACAGGTGCACCGGACGGTAGTCGATGCGCGTGCCGCCCTTCTCGTCGATCCAGCACAGGGTGTGCTTCATCCAATCGGCGTCGTTGCGGTCCGGGAAGTCTTCGCGGGCGTGGGCGCCGCGCGATTCCTTGCGATTTTCCGCGGACACCATCGTGACCACGGCCTGCGAGAGCAGGTTCTGCAATTCGAGCGTTTCGATCAGGTCGGAGTTCCAGACCAGCGAGCGGTCGGTGACCTTGACGTCATCGAAACTCTTGAACGCGTCGTTGATCTTTGAAACACCCTGCTGCAGCGTCTCGCCGGTGCGGAACACCGCGGCGTCGTTCTGCATGATGCGCTGCATGTTCAGACGGATGTCGGCCGTGGGCGTGCCGCCCTTGGCGAAACGCAGCTTGTCGAGGTTGGCCAGCGACTTGTCGAGCGCGTCGGACGCAAGACGCTTGTGCGGCTGGCCCGGCTTGATCGTCTCGGCGCAGCGGTTGGCCACCGCGCGACCGAACACCACGAGGTCGAGCAGCGAGTTCGAGCCGAGGCGGTTGGCGCCGTGCACCGACACGCACGCGGCTTCGCCGATCGAGTACAGGCCCGGGACGATCGCGTCCGGGTTGCCGTCCTTCAGCGTGACGACTTCGCCGTGGTAGTTGGTCTGCAGGCCGCCCATGTTGTAGTGCACGGTCGGCAGCACCGGGATCGGCTGCTTCTCGACATCGACGCCGGCGAAGATCTTGGCGGTCTCCGCGATGCCCGGCAGGCGCTCGTGGATGACCTTCGGGTCGAGGTGGGTCAGGTCGAGGTGGATGTGGTCGCCGTTGGCGCCCACGCCGCGGCCTTCGCGGATCTCGATGGTCATCGAGCGGCTAACCATGTCGCGTGGCGCGAGGTCCTTCACGCTGGGCGCGTAACGCTCCATGAAGCGCTCGCCCTGCGCATTGCGCAGGATGCCGCCTTCGCCGCGCACGCCTTCGGTGATCAGGCAACCGGCACCGTAGATGCCGGTCGGGTGGAACTGCACAAACTCCATGTCCTGCAGCGGCAGGCCGGCACGCAGCGCCATGCCGCCGCCGTCGCCAGTGCAGGTGTGCGCCGAGGTCGCCGAGAAATAGGCGCGGCCGTAGCCGCCGGTGGCCAGCACCACGCCATGCGCGCGGAACACGTGGATCGTGCCCTCGGCCATGTCGAGCGCAATGACGCCGCGGCAGACGCCCTCCTCGTCCATGATCAGATCAAGGGCGAAGTACTCGATGAAGAAGCGCGCGTCATGGGCCAGCGACTGCTGGTACAGCGTGTGCAGGATGGCGTGGCCGGTGCGGTCAGCGGCGGCGCAGGTGCGCTGCGCCGGCGGGCCCTCACCGTAGCGCGTGGTCATGCCGCCGAAGGGACGCTGGTAGATCTTGCCCTCCTCGGTGCGCGAGAACGGCACGCCGTAGTGCTCGAGCTCGATGATGGCCGGGATGGCCTCGCGGCACATGTACTCGATGGCGTCCTGGTCGCCCAGCCAATCCGAGCCCTTGACGGTGTCGAAGAAGTGGTAACGCCAGTCGTCCTCGCCCATGTTGGCGAGTGCCGCCGAGATGCCGCCCTGCGCGGCGACGGTGTGCGAGCGCGTCGGGAAAACCTTGCTGATGCAGGCGGTCTGCAAGCCCTTGGCGGCGAGGCCGAAGGTGGCGCGCAGGCCCGCGCCGCCGGCGCCGACCACGATCATGTCGTAGTGGTGTTCGGTGATCTTGTACGCGGTGTTCGGAAGCGGGGTCGTCATGGCGGGCTCAGGCGATGAAGGCGATGCGGCCGATGGCCACGACGGAGGCGATGGCGGCGAGCGCGTAGGCCGCCTTGACGAGCAGCTGCAGACCGATCTCGAGCCACGGCGTGTGGATGTAGTCCTCGATGACGACCTGCAGCCCGAGGCGGGCATGCCACGTCACGGCGAGGACAAAGGCCAGCATCAGCGTGGCGTTCAGCGGCTCGGCGAGGAAGGCGCGCGCATTGGCGGCGTCGACGCCAATCAACGACACGGCGGTGACAACGAACCAAGGCACCAGGAACAGCAACGCGCCGGCGGAGAGGCGCTGCGCCCACCAGTGGGCGACACCGTCCTTCGCGCTGCCGAGGCCGCGCGCCACCGCCCAAGGATGGCGGAGACCGCTCATGCCGCACCTCCGATCGAGAGGCCGACGTACCAGAGGCCGGCCGTCAGCACGACGGCCAGTGCGATGACCGCGTAACCGGAGCGGTAGACCTGCGGAATCTCGAAGCCCCTCCCCATGTCCCAGACCAGATGGCGGACGCCGTTGAGGAGGTGGTAGACGAGGGTCGCACCGAAGGCGAACAGCGCAATGCGCCCGGGCAACGATCCGGCCGCGGCGGTGAACTGCGCGTAGGCCTCGTCGCCGCTGGCCAGCGCCACCAGCCACCACGCCAGCACGAGCACACCGAGGGCGTTGACGATGCCGGTGCCGCGGTGCGCGATCGACATCATCGAAGTGATCTGCGGCCGGTAGTAAGGCCCGATCATGAACGGGGACAAGGGGCGTTTTGGCGTGGCCATGGGCTGCGCTCGGGTCTCGGGTGTCGGATGGGGCGACCGCGTCCTGCGGTCAGAAGTCGATGCAGCGGCCGTTCTTTTCCCAGTCGCCGTAACGGGTGGGTTCCGGACCGTCGCGGCCACCGATCTCAGGTGGCGGGGTGGCGAGGGTGGCCTCCGGCGAAAGCGTGCTCGACGTGTCGGCGTCCGCGCGCGTCGATTCCGGTCGGTCCTCGAGCGGGTCGAGGTCGCCTAGAATGTGCGTCTGCGGAAGCATCCGCGGATGTTAAGCACCCGTTCCCCGACGTTCAAGCATGGCACCGTGAATTTCCCCGAAAACTCCCTGCTCGGCGACGTTTCCCTCATGTCCATCCAAGGCCCCGACGCCGAGGCCTTCGCGCAGTCGCAGCTGATGAACGACGTGCTCGCCCTGCCCGTCGGCCATTGGCACTGGAACGGGTGGCTCAATGCGAAAGGCCGGATCCTCGCCCTGTTCGCGCTCGCGCGCGTCGCCCCCGGCGACCTGCTGCTGGTGCTGCTCGACGAGCCCGCCGACGCGCTACGTGACGGTCTCCAGCGCTTCGTGTTCCGCAGCAAGCTCCGCCTGATCGTCCGCGACGAGCTCGGCGCCTTCGCCGAGTGGCAGGCCGTCGAACCGACGGGCATGGCCGCCGATCGCCTCGGGTTCGCCGAGGACGGATCGATCATCCTTGACTACAGCACAGCCGACGCAACGCGCCGGCTCCGGATTGCCCCGCGCGCGGGGCACACGGTCGACGCCGACACGACACGACGCTGGCGCGAGGCCGACCTTCGCCACGGCCTACCGCGCTGGCGCGCCGGGCATGACCACGGGTGGACGCCGCACATGCTGTCGCTGGACCGGCTGAAGGCCTTCAGCACGCGCAAGGGCTGCTACCCGGGCCAGGAAATCGTGGCGCGGACCCACTTCCTCGGCCAATCCAAGCGTCAGGCCTGGTGGCTGGACGGCGACGGCCTGCAGGCCGGGCAGCCGATCAGCGGCGACGACGGTCGGGCCGTGGGCGACATCATCGAGGCGACGGCGGACGGCCGCGGCGCCCTGGCCGTTGCGGCTCTGCCCGCCGCGGGTCCGATCCGCTGCGGCGACGCACAGGCGCTCGCTTCACCACCATTGACGGGGCTCGCGCGCCCGGCCTGAAGAAAAGCTCTAAACTGCGCGCCAGCGGGCTGCGCGGCCGAGGGGCGGCGCGGCGTACCGCGTTCCGGAGGCAGTGAGAGATGTCGAACGTGTTCCGCGGCGCCTTGGGTGCCGTTCTCGTGGCCGGCCTGGCCGGCGGATTCCCTGGGCTCGCCAGCGCGGCGAACTACACGCTGACGGTCGAGCCGAACTTCCCGGCCGACCAGCTCCGCGAGGTCTACGGCCCCCTGCTCACCTACCTCAACCGCAGCACTGGGCATCGCTTCACCGTGCGCGCGGCCGCCAACTTCAACGAACACTGGCGCGAGCTGCGCTCCGGCGCGAAGACCGAGTTCGTGTTCGAGGAAGCGCACTTCTTCGACTACCGCCGCAAGCGCAGCGGCGCGTTGGCCGTCGCCCGCACGCAGGAAGGTTCGGCCTTCGTGATCGCGGTGGCCGACCCGGAGATCGCCGCCGAGGGCCGCGACGGCATCGTCGGCCGCACGGTCGCCAGCCTCGGCGCGCCAAACCTCGCCTACGTCCTGGTGTTCGATTCGTTCCGCAACCCGCTTGCCCAGCCGGAAGTGCGCTCGGTCAGCAGCAAGTGGTCGGACGGTCCGGACCTGGTGTTCTCCGGCGACGTCGAAGGCACCCTGCTGCCCGCCTACATGGCGAGCGAGAACCCCGCGCTGACCGAGATCTGGCGAAGCCGCGAACTGCCCGGGCGCGTCTTCAGCGCTTCGCCGGAACTCCCACAGGATGTTCGCCAGAAGGTGTCGGACGCGCTGCTCAAGCTGCACGAGGACCCGGAGGCCTACGCCGTCATGACCGAACTGCGCACCGAGCGCATGGTGCCGGTCGACGAGGCGGCGTATGACGGCCTCGAGCGCCTGCTGATCAATTCGTTCGGCTACGTCCCGCCGGCCGGCAACGCGGCACCGGCTGCGGCGCCGGCGCCTGCTCCGGCCGCGGAAGCCACGCCCACCGATTGAGGCCGGCGTCCCGCTGCCGGCCGAGGGGCTTCAGGGGCAGCGGAAGAAGATCAGGGCATCGGCGTTCTGCGCCGAGCCCTTGCCTAGGCTGATGACGCCGGAACGGCGCAGCTTGGCCTCGTCGCGGTGCACACGCTGTTCGTCGTCGCCCTCGATGCGGAAGAAGCTGCCGTTCGTCGATCGGTCAGTAAGGATGTACTGGCCGCGCTGGAATTCGATGACTGCATGGCTGCGGCTGACGCAGTCCGACTCGACGACGATGCTGCTGCCCGGGTCGCGGCCCAGCGTCAGCGGCGGCGACGTCGGCGTCAGCTCGATGGTGCGGCCCTTGAACTCGAGGATCAGGCGATTGTCGAGGCCCGGCGTGCCGATCCCGAGCGCACTCTGCACCATGGTCATGCCGGCAGGATTCTCCTGCCAGATGATGTCGACGATGTCGATGGCCTGCAGCTTGCCGGACACCTGAGCCGTGCCCAGCGAGCGGAACGGCGCGTGCTTGAGCCCAGCGACCGTCGACGCGGTGGTGACGATCTGCTCGCGCCCGGCCAGCTTGGCCATGCGCGCCGCCGTGTTCACGGCATCGCCGTAGACGTCGCCATCGTCCTCCACCAGGCATTCGCCGTAGTGCAGGCCGATGCGGATGGCCAAGTGGTTGGCGACGCAAGTCGGATCCGAGGCGACGTGCCGCTGCATGGCGACGGCAGCGTCGACGCCGTCCATCGCGGTGGGGATCGCGCACATGATCTCGTCGCCGATGGTCTTGATGACCCGCCCGTCATACTTGCGACACACCACCGAGAGCCCGTCGAGGATCTGGGCGATCAGCTGGCGGGCGACGACGTCGCCGCGCTGCTCGAACAGCTTGGTGCTGCCACTGACGTCGGCGAACAGCAATGTCAGGGGCCGGGACTGGGGCATCGGGCGAACTCCTTGGAAACGGGAGTTTAGCGCAGGGTCGGCCGGAGGGCGGAGACGCCCTGACCGAACGTCGGGTCGGACATGGCCCGCTCCGTCAGGCCAGCGCGGCCGCCGCCGCCACAATGTCCGCCTCGCTGGGCAAGACGAGGAAGGCCGCGCCGGCCAGTGGGGTGTAGGTGTCGGCGCCGCAGACGCGGGCCATCGGCGTGGCGCCGAAACCGCCCTCGACGAGTGCGGTGATGATCCCCTCGCCCACTCCGGCGCTGCGACGACCCTCATCGACGACGAGGAGGCGCTTGGCCGACCGCGCCTGTTCGACAATGAAGGCCTCGTTGAGCGGCAGAAGCCAGCGCAGATCGACGACGCGGACCTTCCAACCGTTTGCAGCCTCGATCTGGCGCGCGGCCTTCAGGCTCATCGGCACGCCATTGCCGAAGGTGTAGACGACGAGGTCATCGCCCTCGCCATAGACCTTGCCCTCACCCACCGGGATGGCGCGATCCGGCGCCGGGTACTCGGTGAGCCAGCCACCGTCGCCCGGCTCGTGCAGATCCTTGGTCATGTAGGTCGCGATCGGCTCGAGGAAGGCGCAGACGCGGCCGTCCACGCGCGCCAGCGCCATCATCGTGCGCAGCATCATCGCCGCGTCGTCGCCGCGGCTCGGGCAGCCGATCACGAGGCCGGGGATGTCGCGCAGCGCGGTGATCGAGTTGTCGTTGTGGAAATGCCCGCCGAAGCCGCGCTGGTAGCCCAAGCCGGCGATGCGCACGACCATCGGGTTGCGGTACTGGCCGTTCGAGAAGAACTGCAGCGAGCAGGCTTCGCCGCGGATCTGGTCGCAGGCGTTGTGGAAGTATGCGAGGTACTGGATCTCGGGCACCGGGATCATGCCGAGGTTGGCGTAGCCCTGCGCGAGGCCGAGGATGACCGTCTCGTCGAGCAGCGTGTTGAACACGCGCGCCGGGCCGAAGGCCTTGTGCAGGCCTTTCGTCACCGTGTAGACGCCACCCTTCTGCGCGACGTCCTCGCCGAACAGCAGGGTTTCCGGGTACTTGGCGAACAGGTCGTGCAGCGCCTGGTTGATCTGGACAGCGAGGTGTTTGGCCGGCTGCTTCTCGGGCAGTTTGGCCTCGCCGCCGAAGGCCTTGATCCGCGCCTCGGCATAGTCACTGCGGGTCGCTTCGCGCTGCACGAGCTCGGGATGGTGCGGGGCCAGAGGCGCGACGATCTCTTCGAGCGTCTCGATCTTCGGGCGGCGGTCGGCCTCCTCGGCGGCGGCGAAGCACTTCGCGCGGAAGGACTCGTAGTACGCCAGCAGCTGGTCCTTCGACATCAGGCCGGACATCAGCGCGATCTCGGCCGAGCGCAGCAGCGGGTCGCTCGCTTCCACCTGCACGAGTTCGTCGATCGAGCGCCACTCGATCTCGAAGTCGGTGCCGGC
>JBOFQO010000181.1:0-6248 GCA_051660925.1 Silanimonas sp.
CCGGAAGCCGACACGCCGGAACCCACGCAGACACCGATCGATTGGGCGGAACCGCCGCCTCCCCCCCCGATCGCGCCGCCGCCGCCGGTGGTGCGCACGGTGGTTCCGGTCCGGCCGGCCGTGCCGACCCTCACGCCGCCGCTGGTGCCCGTGCCCCTCCTCCGCGAACCGACCGCCGCGCCGGTCCTCGACGTGCCCTCGCCGCTCGACACGGTCGCGCCGGAAACGGGTGTCGATTCGACAGGCTTCGACGCCGGCCCCACGGAGGAGACTCTGGCGCTGCGCGCCGGCACGCCGCCGCGCTACCCGCCGGCCGCGCTGTCGCGCCGACTGGAGGGCGAGGTGGAGCTGCTGATCCTCGTCGGCATCGACGGCCGCCCCGAGTCGGTAACGGTGACGCGCAGCAGCGGGCATGCGCTGCTCGATCGCACCGCGCGCGAGCACGTGCTGCGGCGCTGGGTGTTCGAGCCTTCGCTGCGCAACGGCATCGCGGTGCCGGCCTATGCCCGGGTGCCGGTGCGCTTCACCCTGCCCTGAACGGCGCCGTTCAGTCATCTCACCGTGACCTGAAGCCGGACCCTGGGCCGCGGAACCGTCGCCGTCACCGGACGCACCAAGCTTCCGAACATTGGAAGGAGTGTCCTGATGCGCATTTCCCTGCTGTCCAACGACGACGTCCACGGCCCGGACCAGCTCGACGCCGTCGAGTGGCGCGCCAAGCGCCTGCTCGGCCGCGCGGCCGGCCACATCACCGACCTGGCCGTCGAGCTGATCGACACGGGCCGGTACAACGGCGCCACCCACGCGCTGAGCAAGGCGCAGGCACGGGTGAACGACGGCCGGATGGTGGTCGTGCAGGCACGCAGCCACGACGTGACATCGACCGTCGACCGGGTATTGCTGCGTCTGGCGACACGAGTGACGAAGGAGTGCGGCGACGAGATCGACGTGCGTCGTCCGGCCCTGCCCTTCATGCAGTGGGCCGAGGCCTACTGATCATCGGCGGACTGATCGTCGGTCTCCGGGGGCGCTTCGGCGCCCTCACCCGTTTCGGCGTCGGGGTCAGGCGCGCCCGCATCGATGGCCTCCGGGGCCAGCGGCAGCAGGATCGACGCACCGCGGCCGGCCACGCTGGCCCGGCCGAATCGCGCGACGCAGCGGGCTTCGCCGGCGTCGCGCTCGGCCTGGTCCATCATCGGCCGCGTCGCGCTCTCGTTGCCCTTCGGATCCGACAGCGCGTCAACGAAGTCGTCGGCGAAGTCGCCGGCCAGCTGATAGGCGTCGCCGATGCTCGACACCTTCGCATCTTCGGTAATCGCACCGGCGCCTTCGGCCCAGTGCAACACGACCACGTCCTCACCCTGCGCACGCGCTGCGCCGTCAGCGGCGAAGCCACCCAGCCCCGCCGGCAGGCGGAACGGCCCCGGGACGAACACGCCCAGCAGGGCCGAGGCGCCGGCCGCACCGGACGAGGTCGGCACGATGGCTGTCACCACCAGCGCGACCTCGAGATCCGATGCCTCGGGATCAATCCGGTAATGCCGTGAGAGCTGCACGCAAACGTCGCGCGCGGCGCGGTTCGCAACCAGCGCGGCCTGCTCCGGCGTGATGCCCTTGCCTGCGGCGCCTTCGGCGATCCGCACGATCGGAAGACCAACGCTCTGCGCGGCGAGAACCCGCTCCGCGTCGACGAAGCGCTCGGCCTTCGCGTAGGTCTCGTCCTTGACGAGGCTGAGCGTCTTCGACGTCTCGATGCCTCGCGCCGCGGGCTTGGGCGCGGAGGCGCAGGCGGCAAGCAGCAGGGCAGCGGCGAGGGCGACGAGAATTCGGTACGGCATCGGGCGGCGCTCGGCAGGAGTGCCGCGAAGACTGACGAGCGGGCGATGCAGGGCGCGTGCGGATGACGTCGCGCTGTCGTGAACGACCAGCGCCGCGTCGCAGGCCGTGAGATGGCGGTCGGGCCGAATGCGCGCCATGGCAATCCCCGCAGTGATTCCCGCGGCACTTGCCAAACCCGCAACTACCACACATATTTGTGGCATGACACTCACCGACCGCCAGCAGGCCATCCTCGACTTCCTCCGCGACCACATCGCGGCGGAAGGCCGCCCCCCGACGCTCGCCGAGATCGCGCAGGCCTTCGGCTTCCGCCAGGCACGCAGCGCGCAAGACCACCTGCAGGCGCTGGCGGCCAAGGGCGTCATTGAACTCGTCCCCGGCGCGCGCGGCATCCGCCTGCTCGACGAGGCCGGCGACACCCTGCCATCGCCCCCCGGCGCCAGCACGGGCTTCGGTGGCACTGGCGCGGCGAACGCCCCGCAGTGGCTCAGCCTGCCCCTGCTCGGCCGCGTCGCCGCCGGCCGCCCGATCGACCCGCAGGCCGACTACGAGGGCCAAATGCTGCTGGACCGCGCGCTGTTCTTCCCGCAGCCCGACTACCTGCTGCGGGTGAAAGGCGACTCGATGGTCGACGACGGCATCTTCGACGGCGACTTGATCGCCGTGCGGCGCACGCCGGACGCCGAGAACAACCAGATCGTGGTCGCGCGCATCGATGGTGAGGTCACGGTCAAGCGCTTCAAACGCGGCAAGGGCCGGGTGCTGCTGATGCCGCGCAACCCGAACTACGCACCGATCGAAGTGCCCGAGCAGGCTGATTTCGCCATCGAGGGCCTGTACTGCGGCCTCGTGCGGCGCGGCTGAAGCCTCACCACGCGTTCCTCTCTCCTCGTCACTCGTTCCTGCGCCCCACACCGGAGCCTGCCATGACCCTCCACAACGCCCCCGACCTCGCCCCGCTGCTGTTCGCCCTCTCGCTCTGCGCCGTGTTCGGCGGCCTGTTCGCGTGGGTGCTGAGCGTGCCGTTCTGGCTGGGCTTCGCGATGGTCGGCGCCGCGCTGTTCGCCTTCGGCCTGCAGCGCCGCGATGAGCGCCCAACGCCGCGCCGTCGTTGGCACGTGCGCGCGTCGCACTGAGTTCCGCATCCGGGCCCGCAGCGGCACCCCGGCGGCCTCGTCCCCGACGGGGTGCCCTGCGGATCAGGACGCCAGTACCCGCCGCTGCGCATCGAGGCGAACGGTCCAGTCGGCGATCGCCGGCAGCGTCGCCAGCGCCTGCCGAGAGACGCGCTCAAAGAACAGCACGAAGCGCTCGACCTCGGCCTGCGACATGGTCCGGCGCCCCGGGTTGGCCTCCGCCAGTGTGCGTTCCTGCTGCCCGCGCCAGTCCGGCACCTGTTCGAAGCCCGGGCCCTGCAGGAACAGCAGCGCGTCAATGCACGCCCACAGCGGCGCATAGCCGCGCAGCGCCTCGTTGCACCAGCGACGCCAGCGGGCGTCCGGGTCCTCGTCGCGCTCGAGCGCATTGACCGGCTCGACCAGCGCGGCGGCGTCCTGCGGCGGCACCTTGTGGAACCAGCCTTCGAACAGCACGAGGTCGGGCACCCCTTCGACGCACGCCCAGTCGGACGCCGGCAGGCGGCGATCACTGATCTTGTCGAAGGCCGGCAGCCGCGCGTCGCCGCGGCGCAGCGCGGTGAAGGTCGCAAGCCCCAGAGCCACGTCGTGCGAACCCGGCGCACCGCGGGTGGCGAGCAGCGGATGCACCGCGAGGCCGAGACGCTGGCGCTCCGGCTGGTCGAGATAGAGGTCGTCGATCGACAGCACCACGGTGCTCAGGCCGCGCGCCGTCGCGAGGGCCGCCACCTGCGCCGACAGCGTCGACTTGCCGGTGCCCTGCAGCCCGGTGATGCCGAACACGCGGCACGGGCCCGGCAGGGCCAACGCGCGTTCGAGGACGGCAACAACGAAGGCCTCCGGGTAGCCGGTTCCGACGGGTTTCAGCACAGCCATGCGGGGATTGAGCGAGGTCATGCGCGCATCGCGCGTAGGCGGCGAGAATAGCGCGACCGACTCAGCCGGCCTCGCGCCGCCATGGATGCCCACGTGACTCCTTCGTCCGCCCCGCCCCTCACCGTCGACCCGCTGCTGGCCGAGGCCATCGACACCTTCCGCGCGCTGCTCGCCGAAGCCACCGCCGCCGGCGACCCCGAGCCCACCGCGATGACGGTGGCCACCGCTGACGCGAAAGGCCGTCCGTCGGCGCGCACCGTGCTCCTGAAGCACGTCGACGAGCGCGGCTTCGTCTTCTACACCAACTTCGATTCGCGCAAGGGCCGGCAGCTCGCGGCCAACCCGCAGGCCGCCCTGCTGTTCCTGTGGAAGACGCTGCGCGACCAGGTGCAGGCGAAGGTCGAAGGCACCGTCGAGCCGGTCACCGTGGCGGAAGCCGACGCCTACTTCGCCAGCCGCCCACGCGAAAGCCAGATCGGCGCGTGGGCCTCACTGCAGTCACAGACGCTGGATTCGCGCGAGACCTTCGAGGCGCGCATCGCCGAGTTCACCGCGAAGTTCGAGAGCGGCCCGGTGCCGCGGCCGCCGCACTGGTCGGGCTTCCGCGTGGTGCCGGAGATGATCGAACTCTGGTACGGCGCGAAGTACCGCCTGCACGAGCGCCAGCGCTATGCGCGCGTTGACGGGCGCTGGACAAAGCGGATGCTGTATCCGTGAGGCGATCGATCACGGCGGGCTGATCCGCCGCGAGCCGGGCCGCCACGCGACGGCCCGGCGCTGCCCTTCATGCAAGGCGATTCACACAGCGCGTCGATTCACTCGACGATGAAACTGACGCGCAGGTTCACGCGCCACTCGGTGATCTTGCCTTTCGCATCAGTCACGACCTTGATGTCGTTGACCCATGCGCCGCGGATGCCTTTGACGCTCTTCGCAACCTTCGACAGGCCGACCTGCACAGCATCTTCGATGCCCTTCGACGATGCGGCGGAGACTTCAATCACTTTCGCGACTTCGGACATGGCACTTCCTTCGGGGGGCGCCCGGGATTGGGCAGCGAACACCCTACGCCGATGCGCGCCGGCCGGCGTGGCGGGCGCTTGCGACGCCGCCGTAACCCGCGCACGCTGCGCGCCATCCCCCCTGCCGAATCACGCCGACCGGAGCTGACCATGAAGTGGGAGCGCGCGCGACAGAGTCAGAACGTCGAAGACCGTCGAGGCATGGGCGGCGGCGGGCGACTGCCAATCCGCGGCGGCGGCTTGGGCATCGGCGGCATCATTGTCGTCGTGCTGATCGGCTGGGCGATGGGCATCAATCCCATGGAGATGCTCGGACTGCTCAGCCAGCAGCAGGGCGGTGGCGTACCGGGAATGTCGGTGCCGGCACAGACCTCGGGCGAGGCGTCAACGACGGGTCCCGCGGCCGATCCGAACGACCCGCAGCGCGCCTTCGTCGCCAGCATCCTCGGCGACACCGAGGACGTCTGGGGCGCGGTGTTCCAGCAGAACGGCCAGCAGTACCCCGCGCCGAAGCTCGTGCTGTTCAGCGGCGCGGTGCAGAGCGCCTGCGGGCAGGCGACATCCGCCGTCGGCCCCTTCTACTGCCCCGGCGACCGGCAGGTGTACATCGACCTCGGCTTCTTCCAGGAGATGCAGGCGCGACTCGGCGGTGGCGGTGATTTCGCCGAGGCCTACGTCATCGCGCACGAGGTCGGCCACCACATTCAGACCATCACCGGCGTTTCGGCGCGGATTAACGATGCGCGGCGGCGCGGCGAGAACGTCGAAGGCGACGGCGGCCTGCTGGTGCGGCAGGAGCTGCAGGCCGACTGCTACGCCGGCGTCTGGGCGCACCACGCGCAGGCGCGGCACCAGTGGCTGGAGCCCGGCGACATCGAGGAGGCGCTGAACACCGCGACCGCCATCGGCGACGACGCTCTGCAGCGGCAATCGCGCGGCGTGGTGGTGCCGGACAGCTTCTCGCACGGCACCAGCGATCAGCGCGTGCGCTGGTTCACGCGCGGGTTCGAGAGCGGGCAGCCGGGGCAGTGCGATACGTTCGCGGCGCGGGCGCTGTAGTCGAAGCAGGTATCGGCGTCACCCACATCCTGGGGCACCGCCATCGCGTGGGCCCGAGCAAGGCTGGCCCGCCCCGTCACCTTCTTGGCGAGGTTTCCGGCGGTCGATCCGAAGGGGGCATCCCTGCCCCTCGGATCGATCGCGCATCGTGCGCGACCCCTTCGGGGCTTGCGCCTCGACAGCGGGCCGGGGCTCCTTATTCGCCTCGCGCGCCGGCCTGCAGGCGTTGCGCTGTGGCTCGCGGCGCGTTCGAGACGTCGCGGGGAAGCCGCACCTCTTCCAGCCCGCCACGGGCGCGACGCCGCGGTGGGCGCGG
>JBOFQO010000182.1:0-5366 GCA_051660925.1 Silanimonas sp.
GAAATGCGCGCCCGCGTCGATCATTTGCACGCGCGGCTGCAGCGACGGCTGGCGCAGGCGCTCGAACGCGCGCGGCAGCGCGCCGACCATGCCGGTTTGCGCCTGCAAGCCGAGCGCCCGCAGCGGCGGCTGGAGCGCGGCCGTGATCGCGCCACCGCGCTGCGGCTGCAGCTGGAAGCGGCGATGACGCGGCGCCTTGCGCTGTGCCGCGGCTCGATGGACGCGGTGTCGAGGCGCCTCGACCAGCAGGCACCGGCCCTGCGCCTGCAGCGGCTGCGGCAACACGTCGCCCTGCTCGGTGCTCGCCAGGACACCGCGCTGCGTCGAAGCCTGCAGGCGCGCACCGGCCTGCTGCGCGAGCTGGGCCGTGGCCTGCACGCGGTGAGCCCGCTGGCCACGCTAGGCCGCGGCTACGCCATTCTCCAGCGCGACGACGGCCGTGCGGTGCGGGGGAGTGCGGAGGTCGAGGCCGGCGACCGCCTTCGCGCGCGCTTGGCGGAAGGCATGCTGACACTGCGCGTCGAACCCGACACCGATCACGACGCGCGCTGAGCGCCAAGGACATGCCCATGGCGACGACGCCGCTCTGGCTGGCCAACCGGCCGCTCACCACCACGAGCACGAAGCCCCTGCATGACGTCTGGACCGGCGAGACCATCGCCGAGGTGGCGCACGCGGGCGCTTCCGACATCGAACAGGCGATTGCCTCAGCGCACGCTGCGCGCGCGGCCATGGCCGCCCTGCCCGGCTGGCGTCGCCGCGAGGTGCTGGAGCACCTGCTCGCCCGCGTGCGCGAGAACGCCGAATCGCTCGCTCGCACCATCACGGCGGAAGGTGGCAAACCCATCACTGCCGCACGAACCGAAGTGGCGCGCGCGCAAGCCACGCTGCGCGAGGCCGCGGCCGAAGCGGGGCGGCTCGACGGCGCCGTGCTCGACCTCGATCGCGACGCTGGCACCCGCGGCTGGCGCGGCTTCACCAAGCGCGTGCCGGCGGGTGTGGCGAGCCTGATCACGCCCTTCAACTTCCCGCTGAACCTGGTGCTGCACAAGGTCGCACCAGCGCTCGCGGCCGGCTGCCCGGTCATCCTGAAGCCCGCGCCGGCCACGCCGCTGTCAGCCCTGGCGCTCGGTGACTGGCTGGCCGAATGCGGGCTGCCCGAGGGCGCGTTCTCGATCCTGCCCTGCAGCAATGAGGACGCCGCGCCGCTGGTCGAGGACGCACGCATCGCTGTGCTTAGCTTCACCGGCGGGCTGATCGGCTGGGAACTGAAAGCGATAGCAGGGAAGAAGCGTGTGGTGCTGGAACTGGGTGGCAATGCGGCGTGCATCGTCGACGCCGATCCCGGCGCGGACCTTGATCACGTCGTCGCGCGCATCGTCGCGGGCGCCTACGGACAGGCCGGGCAGAGCTGCATCAGCGTGCAGCGGCTGATCGTGCACCGCGAGCTGCTGCCCGCGCTGCGCGAAAAGCTCGTCGCCGCCGTGCGCGCCCTGCCCCATGGCGATCCGACGGATGAACGCACCGTCATCGGGCCGATGATCAGTGCGAAAGCCGCAGGGAAACTCGACGACTGGATCGGCGAGGCCATCGGCGCTGGCGCGACGGCTCTGGTGCGCGGTGCGCGAGATGCGTCACGCCCCAACCTGCTCGGCGCCACCCTGCTCGAAGGCGTGCCGCCCCACCTGCCGCTGTACCGCGAGGAAGCCTTCGGCCCGGTGCTGCTGCTCGAGGCCGCCGACGACTTCGAGCACGCCATCGCCCGCGCCAACGACAGCCGCTTCGGCCTGCAGGCCGGCGTGTTCACCGCATCGCACGCGAACGCGATGCGCGCGTGGGATTCGTTGGAGGTCGGCGGCGTGGTGATCGGTGATGTGCCCACCGTCCGCGTCGACCGCATGCCCTACGGCGGCGTCAAGGACAGTGGCCTCGGGCGCGAGGGGCCGCGCTGGGCGATGGAAGACTTCAGTGAGACGCGGCTTCTCGTCGCGGCCCCAGGCAAGATGTCGAAGTGACAAAGCCACGCCATCGAAACCGAGGAGGCGTTCGTCATGCATGCAATCACCCGCTTGTCGCTCTTCGCTGCGCTTGCAGTGCCCGTTCTCTACTTCGGCGCCCAAGCCGCTGCAGCGCCGTTTTTCCCCGGATTCCGCTTCACCGAACATACGGCGAGCATTCTCGGCTCCGACCTGTCGCTGCGCCCTGAAATCCTCAACTCGGGCGCGGTGCTGACCGGATTGGCGTCGTTCGTTTCGGCATGGGGTGTGTTTGTCGGCCTTCGGTCGGCGGGTGTGTGGACTTGGAACGCCGCTGCGCTTGCCCTGTGTGCAGTCTCGTTCGGAGCGGCTTCCGTTTGGGCCGGCATTCACCCTCTGCCCGATCCCCAACACAACCCGGGCGCCCTTGGGATCGGCATGTTCGCCGCGCCATTTCTCGCCTTCGTAGCGTCGCTCGCGCTACCGAACTCGAAAGCGCTCAGGATTTACCTCGGATTGAACGTCGTCGGGTTCGGCATCGTGTCCTGCCTGTACGCAGGCGTGATCCCAGTCGATCTGCAACGCTACGCAGGTGCCGTCCAACGACTGGGCACGCTTGTCATGCTGCTGCCCATGGCGATTCTCGCTGCAGTCTTGCTTCGCAAACCGCCATCCAGGCGCTGACACGCCCAGCCTTGGGCCGGGCCTCAACCCCTTTCGAGCACCTCACGCGTTGACAGCAGGGCCCACCACGGAGCCCTGCCATGCCCACGTCCCGCCGCCACACCCGCACCCTGCTCGCCATTGCCGTCCTGCTGGCCCTGGCCGGCTGCCAGTCCTCGGAAGAGCTCGCCGTTTCGTCGGAGCAGTGGCCCGAACGCCCGGCCGAAGAGCCCGCGGCTGACGTCGCCGAAGCCGCGAAGCCAGAAGGCGAGCGCCGCCAGCCGTCGCAAACGCTCGACGCCGCCGCGGTCACCCGTTCACGCGTCGACGCCGCCCCGCCCGTGATGCGCCGCGCGCCCGCCGCCGAGGCCGCCGCCAAGGTCTCGGCCGAGACTGCGGCCGACGCCGCGTTCGCTCCTCCCTCGCCCGCCGCGCCGCCGCCTCCGCCCCACCCGCTGCACATCGCGCCGGCCGGCATCGCGCCGCCGACCGACTTCACCGCCTTGCCCGAGCCCAACACCGAGCGCTACGCCGACGTCGCGCCGAACCCGGTCCAGCGCGTCGCCGAGCAGCCCGTGTCCACCTTCAGCATCGACGTCGACACCGGCAGCTACAGCAACGTCCGCCGCATGATCGGCTGGGGCCAGCGGCCACCGGCCGACGCCGTGCGCGTCGAGGAGCTGCTGAACTACTTCGACTACGGCGACGCCGCACCCGCCTCGCGTCGCGAACCCTTCGCCGTGCACACCGAGCTGGCCGCCGCACCGTGGAACCCGCGCCGCCTGCTGATGCGCGTCGCGCTGAAAGCCTTCGAGGTGCCCGCCGCCGAGCTGCCGCCGTCCAACCTCGTCTTTCTCGTCGACACCAGCGGTTCGATGCAGGACGCCGACAAGCTGCCCCTGGTCAAGCAGGCGCTGCGCGAGCTGGTCGTGCAGATGCGCCCGCAGGACCGCATCGCGCTCGTCGTGTACGCCGGCAGTGCCGGGTTGGTGCTGCCGCCGACGCCGGGCAGCGAGCGCGGAACGATCCTTGAGGCGCTGGATCGCCTGGAAGCCGGCGGCTCGACCAATGGCGGCGCCGGCATCGAGCTGGCCTACCGCATCGCCCGCGAGGCGACCATCGACGGCGGCGTGAACCGCGTGATCCTCGCCACGGACGGCGATTTCAACGTCGGCACGACGGATCAGTCCACGCTGGAGGACTTCGTTGCCGAGCAGCGCAAACACGGCATCGCGCTGTCGACGCTCGGCTTCGGCCAGGGCAACTACAACGACCCGATGGCCGAGCAGCTGGCCAACGTCGGCGACGGCAACCACGCCTACATCGACAGCCCGCGTGAAGCCCGCAAGGTGCTGCGCGACGAAATGGCCGGCACGCTGATGACGGTGGCGAAGGACGTCAAGATCCAGGTCGAATTCAACCCCGCGCAGGTGGCCGAGTACCGGCTGATCGGCTACGAGAACCGCCAGCTCAAGCGTGAGGACTTCAACAACGATGCCGTGGACGCTGGCGAGATCGGCGCTGGCCACGACGTGACCGCGCTGTACGAGATCGCGCTGGTCGGCAGCGGCGGCGAGTGGAACGCGCCGCTGAAGTACGCGGCCGGCGTCAGCGAAAACACCGCATCGGCACAACGCACCGAGATCGCCACCGTGCGTCTGCGCTACAAGGCCGCGGAAGGCGGCGCCAGCCGGCTGCTGGAACGCCCGGTGCACCGCGCCGACGTCGCGACGGCGCCCTCGCCCTCGCTGCGCTGGGCCGCCGCGGTGACGGCCTACGGCGAGCGCCTGCGCGGCGGCGAAGCGCTCGGTGGCGCCGGCTGGACCGACGTGGCGCGCTGGGTTGATGCGGCCTTTGCCGCCGCGCCTTCGGCCCGCGACGCCGCCAGCCGCGCCGAGCTGCAGCAGCTCGTCCGTCAAGCCGCGGCACTGGATGGCGAAACCCTGGAGGAACGCGGTGCGCCTGCCGTCGCCATTGCCGAGTGAGGTAACCTGCCGCGCATGGATGCCGAGCGCAGCGACGAAGCCTTGATGCTGGCCTATGCGGCCGGTGAGGCCGAGGCCTTCGAGCCGCTGTACGCGCGCCACCGCGGCCCGCTGTTCCGATTCATCCTCCGCCAGGTGCGCGTGCAGGCCACGGCGGAGGAGCTCTTCCAGGACGTGTGGCAGAAGGTGATCACCGCCCGCGACCGCTACCGCCCCGAGGCGAAGTTCAGCACCTGGCTCTATCAGGTCGCGACGAACCGCCTGACCGACCACTGGCGCGCGGCCACGCACCGTCCGATGGCGAGCGAGGACGACATGGCCAGGCTGGAGCGCGAAGCCGACCCGGAGACACCGGAGCACACGCTCTCGGTCTTCGAGGAGCGCCGCCGCTTGCAGCGCGCGCTCGAGGAGCTGCCGCCTGACCAGCGCGAAGTCGTGGTGCTGCGACTCGAGCAGGAGCTCTCGCTGGAGGCCATCGGCGAGATCACCGGTGTCGGCCGCGAAACGGTGAAATCGCGGCTGCGCTACGCGATGGACAAACTGAGAACACGCCTGGGAAGTCAACGTGACGGCCCCGAGGCGCAACACGCGACAGGATCGACCCGATGAGCACCGACCGCCACCAACCGCTGGACGCCGACGAGCGCGAGCTCGCCCGCGTGCTGCGCGCGCTGCCGGCCGGCGAGCCGCCGTCGTCGCTCGACGCGAAGATCCTTGCGATGGCGCGTGATGCCGTCGTCAC
>JBOFQO010000183.1:0-15448 GCA_051660925.1 Silanimonas sp.
CCCGGTCCCGACGTGCTCGACCTCCGCGCGCTGCCGCAGCCGCCTGACGACGCACCCGTCGCCGCCGCCGAGCCCGCGGCGCCCGGCAGCAACAACTTCGCCGTCGGCGCCGCAGCCACCGCCGATGGCCGCGCCATCGTCGCCGGCGACATGCACCTCGGCCTGCGCGCGCCCTCGCTGTGGTACCGCGCCCGCCTGCGCTACACCGATGCGGCGGCGCCCGACGGCAAGGTCGATGTCGCCGGTGTCACCCTGCCGGGCGTGCCTGGCGTCATCGCCGGCAGCACGCCGAACGTGGCCTGGGCCTTTACCAATAGCTACGGCGATTGGCTGGATTTCTTCCGCATCGACTTCACCGATGCCGCGAAGACGCGCTACCGCACGCCGGAGGGCGAGGCCGAGGTCGTCGTCCACCGGGAGACCATCGAGGTCGCGAACGCGCCGTCGGAAACGCTGGAGGTCCGCGAAACACGCTGGGGCCCCATCGCGCACGAGGAGCCGGACGGCAGCGCACTCGCGCTGCGCTGGACCGCGCAGCAGCCGGGCAGCCTGAGCTTCGGCCTGCTCGACCTGACGCGCGCCGGCGGCCTCGACGACGCGCTGCGCATCGCCCGTGAAGCCGGCGTTCCGGCCCAGAACATGCTGATCGGCGACGCCGACGGCCGCATCGCTTGGCGGCTGGTCGGTCGCATCCCGGTGCGCATCGGCGGTTGCGATCCGAAGGCGCCGCTGCGGCCGCTGGACGGCTGCGACTGGGCCGGCTGGCACCCAACGGATGCGGCGCTGCAGCCGGAGCTCGTCGACCCGCCCTCGGGCCGGCTGTGGTCGGCGAACGCGCGCATCGCCGACGGCGAGCTGCTCGCACTGATCGGCGACGCTGGCTACGCGCTTGGCGCACGGCAGAAACAGATCGCCGACGCGCTGGCCGCGACCGCGCCGCTCGACGAATCCGCCCTGCTGGCCCTGCAGCTCGATGATCGCGCGCTGTTCCTTGAGCGTTGGAACCGGCTGCTGCGCGACACCGTGGCGCCGATGTCGGCTGCCGAGTGGAAGGACATCGCCGATGCCGCGGCCGACTGGAAGGGCCACGCCTCGATCGATTCAAGCGGCTACCGGATCACCCGCGCCTTCCGCCTTGAGGTGCTGGGCCGCGTCCGCGATGTTCTGCTGGGCCCGGCCCGGGCGGCATTGGGCGAGCGTTTCCTGCTACCCGACCTACCGCAATTGGAAGGCGTGCTGTGGCCATTGCTCGAACAGCGCCCGATGCACCTGCTGCCGCCGCGCTTCGAAAGCTGGGATGCCTTGCTTGCCGACGCGGCTTCGGCCGCGGCCGAAGCGACGCGCAAAGGCACCGACGGTGCGTCGCGCGCCGAACCACTGTCGGCTCGCACCTGGGGCGAAGCAAACACCAGCCGCGTCTGCCATCCGCTCGCCAGCGGCGTGCCGGAGTGGTTGAAGCCGCACCTGTGCATGACGCCAGAGCCGCTGCCGGGGGATGGCCAGATGCCGCGCGTGCAGGCCCCCGCCTTCGGCGCGAGCCAGCGGATGGTGGTGTCGCCCGCACATCGCAGCAACGCGATTTTCCAGCTGCCGGGTGGTCAAGCCGGGCATCCGTTGTCGCCCTATTGGGGCGCCGGCCACGGCGATTGGGCGCAGGGACGGCCGTCGCCCTTCCTGCCCGGCACGCCGGACGCGAGGCTCGAGCTGAAACCCTGACGTTCTGCGCTCCGGGGCTCAGCGGCGCAGCTTCTTGAACCCTTCGACGGCGGCCAGCACGAGCGCGCCGAGCAGCACGCCGATCAGGGCTTCCAGGAGCGCACCAACCACGCCCGATGCGGCGCCGGTCGGCGCCGCCCAATCCTGCACGAGGTGATGGAGCACCGGCACGTTGTGCACGAAGATGCTGCCGCCGACGAGGAACATCGCCGCCGTGCCGGCGATCGACAGAAATTTCATCAGCAGCGGTGCGCCGGCCAGTAAGCCGCGTCCGACAGCCTGTGCCGCGGCGCTCGCCTTCGACTGCAGCCACAGGCCGGCGTCGTCGATCTTCACGATGGCGGCGACGAGGCCGTAGACGCCGATCGTCATCAGCGCCGAAATGCCGATCAGCACGCCGAGCTGCTTGGTCAACGGCTGGTTGGCGACGGTGCCGAGCGCAATGACGATGATTTCGGCCGACAGGATGAAGTCGGTGCGGATCGCGCCTTTGATCTTGCCCTTCTCGAACGCGACCATGTCGACGCTCTCGTCGGCCACCGCAGCACGCAGTGCCGCATCGTCCGCGGCGTCCTCCGCGGGATGCAGCCATCGATGCGCGAGCTTCTCGACGCCTTCGAAGCACAGGAACGCGCCGCCGATGATCAGTAGCGGCGGGATCGCCCAGGGCGCGAAGGCCGCGATGGCCAGCGCCGCCGGCACGAGGATCGCCTTATTGATGGCCGAGCCCTTCGCGACCGCCCAGACCACGGGCAGCTCGCGATCGGCCTTCACGCCAGCGACCTGGTTCGCGTTCAGCGCGAGGTCGTCGCCCAGCACGCCGGCGGTTTTCTTCGCAGCGACCTTGGTCATCACCGAGACGTCGTCGAGCAAGGTGGCGATGTCGTCGATCAGGGCGAACAGGCTGCTTCCGGCCACGGGAAATCCTTGCAAGTGAGGGTGGGACGGCGGGCATTGTCCCACGCGAAGGCGCCTTGCATGCGGGCGAAACGGCGGCGTGGCAGGCTCGCCCCACCCTCCCGAGGAGTATCGCCATGGCCACGTCCAGGAACGCCCGCCTCGCCCCGTCGAGTCTCGCGCTGATCGCCGCGCTCGCCACCACCGCCTGCCAGCGCGAGAGCAGCGACGCGGCATCCACCGCGCCGGAAAGCGTGCCGGCGGCCAGCATGCCGCTGCCCGCGCACGAAGCCGCCGCGCCGACTGCCCCGGCCCCCAGCGCGCCGATGGCTTACGACTGTGGCGGCACCGCGATACAGGCCGGTTTCGATGGCGACAACGCGACGGTGTTGATCGACGGCGAATCGATCCCGCTGTCGACGGTGCCGGCAGCCTCGGGCGCGCGGTACCAGGGCGCGCGAGCCGACGGGGTGACCGTCGAGTTGTGGACAGAGGGCAACAGCGCGACGCTGAGCGTGGCCGGGAACGCCTACCCGAAATGCACGAGTGTCGAGGCGACGACGGCGACGACATCGGAGGCCGCCTATCGTGCCCGCGGCAACGAGCCGTTCTGGTCAATCGAGAGCATGGGCGACGAACTGCGTTGGACCACGCCGGACACGCCCGAGGCCGTCGTTTGGAGCAGCGTCGCGCGCACCGATCGCGCCGACGGGTTCGACCTCTCAGCCAGTCGCGACGGCGCGACGCTGGTGCTTGGGGCCACGGCGATGATCTGTCGCGACAGCATGAGCGGCATGCCCTACCCGCACACCGTCGCGGTGCGCGTCGGCGACCAGGACTACCTTGGCTGCGGCGGCGACGCAATCACGCTGCTCGCCGCGAACGAGTGGACCGTGACGACGGTCGGCGGCAACGCGACCGGTGAGCGCCCGCCGACGCTTCAGTTCATGGCGGGCGGCGGCGCGGCGGGTTTCGCCGGCTGCAACCGCTGGATGTCGCCGACAACACTGACCGGCGAAGGTCTGAGTTTCGAGCGTGCCGCGAGCACGATGATGGCGTGCCCGGAGGGCGCGATGACGACCGAGCAGGCCTTCCTCGACACGCTCGCGAAAGTCACGCGCCATGACTTCGACGAGGCCGGCAACCTGCTGCTGAAGGCCGGCGACGAGACGATCATTGTGGCCGCACCGGCCGCGCCTGCCGGCTGAGGACGGTAACGACGAGGCGGCACGCCGCCGTCGCGCGGCCCCCGCGACGGTGTGGTCTCAGCCGACCGCCTGCTCGTGCACCCCGGCGATGGCGCGGCCGCTCGGATCGGCGGCCTTCGCAAACGCGGCATCCCAAGCGATCGCGGCGGGCGACGAGCAGGCGATCGACTTGCCGCCTGGCACGGTCGCGGCCGCGGCGCCGCCGGGGAAGTGCGATTCGAAAACCCGACGATAGAAGTAGGCTTCCTTCGTCATGGGCGGATTGATGGGGAACCGACGCTCGGCGCCGGTGAACTCGGCATCGCTGATCTGCGCCTCGGCGTGCGCCTTCAGGCCGTCGATCCAGCCATAACCGACGCCATCGCTGAACTGCTCCTTCTGCCGCCACAGGATCGACTCCGGCAGGCAGCCCTCGAAGGCGGTGCGCAGCAGCCACTTCTCCACCGGGCGTCCTCCAGCCGCACGCGCTCGGACGCGCTTCTGCTCGGGGTCGATCGCCATCGCCGTGTCGAGGAAGGCGAGGTCAAGGAAGGGCACGCGCGCCTCGATGCCAAAGGCCGCCATGCTCTTGTTGGCGCGAAGGCAGTCGAACTGGTGTAGAGCGTCGAGCTTGCGCACCGTTTCAGCGTGGAACTCGCGCGCATCCGGCGCCTTGTGGAAGTAAAGATACCCACCGAAGACCTCATCGCTGCCCTCGCCCGACAGCACCATCTTGATCCCCATCGAGCGGATGCGCCGCGCCAGCAGGAACATCGGCGTCGAGGCGCGGATGGTGGTGACGTCATAGGTCTCGATGTGGCGAATGACTTCGCTCAATGCGTCCAACCCCTCCTCGAAGGTGAAATGGAACTCGTGGTGGGCGGTGCCGAGCGCCTCAGCCGCCACTCGCGCGGCGGCGAGGTCCGGCGAGCCCTCGAGGCCCACCGCGAAGCTATGCAAGCGCGGCCACCACGCCTCGCTCTTGCCGTCGTCCTCAACGCGCTGCTTGGCAAACTGCGCCGCACACCAAGCCACCACGGAGGAGTCCAAACCGCCGGACAGCAGCACGCCGTAGGGCACGTCGCACATCAGCTGGCGGCGCACCGCCTGCATCAGCGCGTCCTTCAGCGCCGCCGGCGCAATGGCCTGCCCGTCGACCTTGGCAAAGTCGCGCCACTCGCGAGTGCGGTACGGGCGGATCGTCCCTTCGGCCGAATCCAGCAAATGCCCTGGCGGGAACAGCGCGACGTCGTCGCACACCCCAACCAGCGCCTTCATCTCCGAAGCCACCCACAAGCGGCCCTCGCGGTCGTGGCCGAAGTACAGCGGGATCACGCCCATCGGGTCGCGGGCGATCAGGTAACGCTGCTGGCCGGCGTCCCACAGTGCGAAGGCGAAAATGCCGTTGAGCGAATCCACAAAGTCCGGCCCTCGCTCGCGCCACAACGCGTTGATCACCTCGCAGTCGCTCTGCGTGGTGAAGGCATAGGGCACGCCAAGCGCCGCCTCAAGCTCGCGATGGTTGTAGATCTCGCCATTCACCGCCAGCGCCAGGGCGCCATCGGTGGAGCGCAGCGGCTGAGCGCCGCCGTGGATGTCGACGATCGACAGGCGTTCGTGCGCGAGCACGGCGCCGGCATCGGCATAAACGCCACTCCAGTCCGGGCCACGATGGCGGATGCGCGCCGCGGCCTGCACGGCCTGACGGCGCAGGGGTTCCAGTTCAGTGCCGGGCTTGAGCCCGAAGATCGCGACGATGCCGCACATGGGGATTCCTTTGGCTAGAGAGTGGAGAGCGAGGAGCGAGTGGGAATGGGCGCGCAGAAAGCGGAAGGCCCGCGCTGTTTCCAGGCGGGCCTTCGGGGGTTCGGGGTTCGGTGTGCTGAACGCGCCTAGCGCCGCGGCCGCCTTTCGGCGTTGCGGTTATTCGCGTTATTGAGATTGCGGGCGCGGGTCAGCATGGGTCGACGCTAACCCGGGGGCGTGCCCCGGCGCAAGTCCGTCGCCAAAGGGAAAGCGTCAAGCGCTGGCTGCGCTAGGATCGCGCCATGCCCGAGTTCCGCAGCGTCCTGAGCTTTGCACGCGGCCCGTTCCAGCCGCACGGCGACATCACCTACTGGACCGAAGACCGGTTGCTGCGCTACATCGCGCAAGGGCCCTTCAATGAAGAGGCCTTCGTCGCACTGGCCGAAGCGTCGCGCCAGCTGCACGAGGCAATGCCCTTCCAAAAGCCATTCGCGCACCTGACCGAAGTGCGTGGCAGTGCCCTGGCCACGCCGGGCGCGATGGCCACCTTCGAAGCCTTCCTCGTCGCCATGGCACGGCGTGGCAACAACGGCGTCGCGGTGGCGATGGTCATCGCACCCGAGGTCGAAGGCCGCCTGCTGATGCTGCCACGCTTCGAAAAGGCCTACGAAAAGCTGGGGCTACCTTACCGCTGCTTCGAAACCGTGGCCGAGGCCAATGTCTGGTTGTCGCCGTTGCTCAGGGTGGCGGGCCCGGCCCAGGCTTGATGTCGGCGGCCGCCCGGGTTCAGCGGTCGCGATGCCCCGCCCAGACGCGCTCAATGACCTCGGTGAACAGCGCCGGCAGGGCTTCCAGCTCATCGAGCCGCACGCCTTCGTCGATCTTGTGGATGCTGGCGTTGCCCGGCCCCAGCTCGACGCATTCGGCGCCGAGCGGCGCGATGAAGCGCGCGTCCGAGGTGCCGCCCTTGGTGTTCTCGTCCGGAGTGATTCCGCAACGCGCTTCGATCGCCGCGCGGGCGGCGCGGCGCAGCACGCCGTCGTCGCAGTGGAAGGGCTCACCCGAACGGCGCCAGCGGCAGCTCGCGTCGACGCCGTGACGCGCAAGGATCGCCTCGAACTCGGCGACGAGCGCGTCGCTGGTCCAGTTCGGGTTGAAGCGGAAGTTCGCGATGAAGTTCAGCGCGCCAGGGATCACGTTGTCCGCACCGGTGCCCGAGGTGATGTTCGAGACCTGGAAGCTGGTCGGCGGGAAGCTCGCGTAGCCCTCGTCCCAGCGCCGCGCGCACAGCTCAGCGAGCGCCGGGGCGAGCGCGTGGATCGGATTCAGTGCCTTCTCCGGGTACGCCACGTGACCCTGCACACCGCGCACGTCGACAGCGACGGAGAGCGAACCGCGGCGACCGACACGCAGCACGTCGCCGAGTCGCTCCGAGGACGACGGCTCGCCGGTAATGCAGTAGTCGATCCGCTGGCCGACGGCGCGGAAGTGCTCGGCCACCTTGCGTACGCCGTCGATCGACGGGCCTTCCTCGTCCGAGGTCAGCAACACGGCGAGTGTGCCCGGATGGTTGGGATGCGCCGCGACGAGCTGCTCCATGGCGATGACGAAGGCCGCGACGCTGCCCTTCATGTCGGCGGCGCCGCGGCCGTGCAACACGCCGTTGCGTACCGTGGGCACGAACGGGTCGGACGCCCAGGCCTCAAGCGGCCCCGGCGGCACCACGTCCGTGTGGCCAAGCAGCACGACGACCGGACTGCCTTGCCCGCGCGTGGCCCAGAGGTTCTTCACCGCGCCAAAGTCGAGCGCTTGGCACGCGAAGCCAATCGCCGAAAGCCGCGCCGCGACCACCTCTTGGCAACCAGCGTCCTCCGGCGTCACCGAGGACCGTGCGATCAGGTCCTTCGCCAGCGCCACCACGTTGCTCATTCCGCCACCGCCGTTCGCGTTTCAGGAGACGCGGAGTCTATCGGCCGCGATGTCGAGGCGACATCGCCCGCGCCGTCCGGCGACAGCGCCGCCTCGAGCTCGGCTTCGATGCGACGCACCAAGCCGGCGACGGTTGGCTCGTCGTAGAGCGCGGTCGCGTACTCGACGAGGCCACGCACGCACTCGCCGTCGTCCCAGAACCAGAAGCTCAGGTCGAGTTTGGCACCGCCGTTCGGCAGCGCCTCGCTGTCGACCTGCAGGCCCTCGAAGGCGAGCGCCATCGGCGCGTCCTGGAAGGTGTACCAGACCTGCACCAGCGGATTGCGCGAGGCGTCGCGCGGCACGCCGAGCGCTTTCAGGATCTCCGGGAACGGCGTGTCCTGCACCGCCTGCGTGCGCGTCACCTGGCGCCGCACCTGGGCGAGCAGCTCGTCGAAGCGCTGCCCCGGCAGCAGGTGCAGGCCGAGCGGCAGCAGGTTCATGAACAGGCCGACGACCGGCTCCAGCTCCTCGATGTTGCGGTTGGCGAACGGGCAGCCGATGACGATGCGCTCCTGCCTGCTGGCCTCGGCCAGCACGCGCGCAAGCGCCGCCAGCACGACGACAAACGGCGTCTGCTGCGCGGCCTGTGCGAAGGCCCGCAGCTTGGCGCTGGTGCGGGCCGGGAACGCGAAGCGATGCTCGGCGCCGGCGAAATCCTGTCGCGGCGGGCGCGGGCGATCGGTGGGCAGCGCAAGTATCGGTGGGCACGAAGCGAGGCTGTCCATCCAGTGCGGCAGACGATGGGCGATGGCGCGGGCATCGAGTGCTTCGGTCTGCCAGACGGCGAAATCCGGTAGCTGAAGCAAGGGCGTCGGCACACCGCCGCCTGCATTCGCGGCCGTCGAAACCGATGCTGCGGCCGCCGCGCCGCCTCGACGCAGCGCATAGCGCGCCTCGAGCGCGCGACCGATGTGCAGCACCGCGAGGTGATCGACCAGCACGTGGTGCAGGCAGAACAGCAGCACGTGCTCGTCGGCGGCCAGCTTCACGGTCAGGAACAGCACGGGCGGCCCCGCCGTGAGGTCGAACACGTGGCGCGCGACGAGCTCGCGCACCTCGACCAGCGCCGCGCGGCGCTCGGCCTCCGGAAGCGCGGAGAGATCGACCTGCTCGTGCATCGGCACGGCGGACGGGTCGATCACCTGCAGCACCTGGCCGTCGACCAGCTCGAAGTGCGTGCGCAGCGCTTCGTGCGTCGCCACCACGTCGGTGATCGCGCCGGCCAGTGCGTCGGCGTCGAGCGCACCGCGCAGGGTGAAGGCGAACGGGATGTTGTAGGCCGTGTTGTCGGGCGCGGTGGCCTGCACATAGAACAGCTGGCGCTGGCTGTGTGTGGTGGGGAAGCGGAAGCGGCCGTCCGCGCCCGGCACGCGCGGCGCCGGCCGCAGCAGCGGCAGCGCGGCACCGTCGTCCGGCCCGGCGCGTGCGGATTCGTCGGCGAGCGCGCTCCAGTCGCAGATGCGCGGCGCCTCGAAGGCCGCGTCGATCGGCAGGGTGATGCTGTCCTCGCGCTTCAATCGCGACAGTGCGCGCGTCAGCAGCAAGCTGTGGCCGCCAAGCGCGAAGAAATCGTCTTCGATGCCGACGCCGGAAAGGTCGAGCAGGCGCTCCCACAGCGCGACCATCCGCGCCTGCAACGGCGTCTGCGCGGGCACGAAGGGCGTGCCGCCGGGACGACGCGGCACCGGCGTCGCCGTGCTGTCCACCGCAGCCTCCGCAACCTCGCCACCGCGCGCCGCGCGACGGGTGTCGGCCACCAGCACGTCGACCGGACGACGCGCCAGCGCCATCTGCGGCGGCGAGGCGTGCGCCAGCACGGTCGTGATCGCGGCGAAGGCCTCGACGCTGTCGAAGCCGTCGCGGAAACCGACCTCGAGCAGGGCGCTGCCTGGCGTGCTGCGCGTCGCGCGCCGCGGCGGCGCGGCCAGGCGTCGGGCGGGCTTGAGCAGGAAATCGCGCACGCGCACGCAGGCGCGGCCCTTGTCGTCGAGCACGTCGATGTCCAGGGCGAGCCCGTCCTCGGCGGCCCGACCGCGCTGGCGGCTGGTCACTCGCGCCGGCAGTGGCGCCAGCACCTCGATGCGGCCGTAGCGGAACGGCAGCAGGCGCGCGGCGTCGACACCGGGCGGCGCCAGTGCGGCCTGCGCGGCACCCAGCGCCATGTCGAGCAGGGCTGGGTGCAGCGGATGCACAGCGTCGATGCCGCGCGTGGCCTCGAGCCGCAGTTCGGCCTCGCCCTCACCGACCTCGAACGCACGTAGGCAGTCCCACTCGGGCCCGAAACGCAGCGCCGGATGCGCGTACGCCGGCTCGCGCGGCTCGCGCGGCTGGCGCAATGCAAGGTCGGGCACGGCGTCGATCGCGTCGAGCACCCGCAGCCGCAGCGCGACGTGCTCGGTGGCGTCGTCCTCGCCGGCGCCGCGACTGACCAGCGCCACGTCGTGCGCATCCGCGCCAACCGGCACGAAGCGCAGCGCGATCTGCCGCGATTCACCGCCGGCGAACACCAGCGGCGCGGCGATCGTCAAACCCTCGCAGACGAAGGGCGTGAACGCACCACGCAGCGCCTGCAGGCCCCAGGCCAGCAGATCGAGCAGGCCGGTGCCCGGCAGCAGGGCGTCGCCATGCGCCAGCCGATGACCGTCAAGCACCCAATCGCTTTCCGGACCGACCACGCCGCCGAACACGGCGGCCGCGCCCTCATCGCGGCGATGCCGCAGCAGCGGGTGCGCCTGCGGCAGGCCGTCGTCGAAGGGCGGCGGCGCCAAGCCGCGCTCGGCAGCGAGTCGCGCGGCCATGCCCGCTTCACGCCAGATGCTGAAGGCCAGAGCGAGGTGCCGCGTGTGCGTCGAGCGCGCGTCGGCGTGCGCCGCGAAGGCGTCGAGGAACGCGTTCGCGGCGGTGTAGTCGACCTGTCCCGACGCGCCCATCTGCGCGCTGATCGACGAGAAGTACAGCGCCTGCGCCGCGCCGCAGGCCTCGGCAACCCGTGCAGCGTCGATGGCGCCCTGCAGCTTCGGTGCCAGCACAGCCTGTGCGGCTTCCGGCGACTTCATGGCGATCAGGCCGTCGTCGAGCACGCCGGCGGCGTGAAGCACGGTGTCCAGACGGCGGATGCCAGCGGCATCGACGGCGGTCGGCAGGGCGCCGGGGATGGTGAGGTCCGCCACCAGCACGCGCGCATCGAGCCCCAGCGTGCGCAGCGCCTCGACCCAGGCCGCGCGCGACGAGCCGGCATCGACGTCACTGCGGCTGACCAACCACAGGCGTTCGATGCCGCCGCGCGTCGCCAGCCATTCGGCCATCGCGCGCCCGGCGCCGCCGAACGCGCCGGTGAGCAGGAGGGTGCCGCGCAGCGCGCGCTCGTCGGCCGCGACTGCCAAGCTCAGCAGACGCCAGTGCGGACGCAGGCGCTGCCGGCCGCGCAGCGCGACCGTCTCGTCCGGCAGGCCGGCGCGGATCTCGTCGAACAGGGCGTCGGCGGCGCGCGCCGGAGCAGTCAGCGCCGCGTCGTCGAGATCGACGCCGCAGGCCCGCAGCGCCGTCGCCTCCTGTGGCCAGGTGCGCAGCGGGCCGGCGCGCAGCGCTTGGCCCGGCCGAAGGCGCGAGAGGTCACCGGCCGCCTGCGCCTGCACGCTGACGCTGAGCCACACGAGGCCCGAACCGTCGGCCCACGGCGACAGGCCCTGCGCCATGCGCAGCGCATCGTCGAAGGCGAGGCGGCGCTCGGCGTCGAGATCGCCGGCCGGCGCGTCGAGCGCCCACAGATCAAGCAGCAGCGCCGGCGCCGGCGTGGCCGCCAGCGCCTGCCAATGTTCGAGCCGGGCGGGATCGAGGTGGATCGTGTCACCCTCTTGCACGAAACCCTCACCGCGGCGCGCGCGACGCACCGCCACGCCCGCGACCACGAGGCGATCGGACAGCGCGTCGCCGATGCCGAAGCCGTCGCAAAGCACGAGCGCGCTCGCCGGCAGCGCGCCCTCGCCCGCGGACGACAGCGGCGCGGGCTGCCACACGGGCACCTGCAGCCACTGGTCCGCCGACAGCGCGGCGCGTTCGCCGACGACGGCATCCGCACGCGCGACCGGCGGCGCGATCCAATGCCGCGCCGATGCGAACGGGTAGGTCGGCAGCGGCACGCGTCGGCCCCGCATCGGCTGCTGCCAGCGCGACCAGTCGGGCGCGACGCCGCGCGACCACAGCAGGCCCGGCAGGTTCGCCCAGTGCGCCACTTCATCCGTGCCGCCGGGCAGCACGGCAACGCTGCGCGCATCGGCGCGAGCCAGCGTCGCGAACTTCGACAAGGTGCGGCCAGGGCCGACTTCGAGCAGCAGCGGCCGCGCGTTCGACGCCAGCGTGGCCAGCGCGTCGACGAAGCGGACCGGCTCGCGCAGATGGCGCACCCAATAGTCGGGGCTCGCGGCCTCGTCGGGCGTGAGCCAGCATCCCGTGCAGGTCGACACGACGCGCAAGGCATCGACGCGCGCCGGCGCGGCGTCCACCACGGCCGCGCGGAAGGAGGCGAGCACCGGATCGAGCAGGCGCGAATGGAACGCGGCCGAGGTCTCGAGCCGACGCGTGCCGTGGCCGGCCTCGATGAGGCGCGATTCGAAGGCGGCGAGTTCCGCCTCTGGCCCCGCGACGACCGTCTGTTCCGGCGCATTGATTGCGGCGAGGTCGAGCGTGGTGGGCAGCAGGGCACGCACGGTGTCGACGCTCGCCTGCACGGCCAGCATCGCGCCCTTCGGCACGCTCGCGCACAGCGCGCCGCGCACCTGCATCAGCTTCAGGGCGGCCGGCAGCGTGAACACGCCGGCCAGCGTCGCCGCCACGTACTCGCCCAGCGAATGCCCGAGCATCGCGACCGGCAGCAGGCCGCGCGCCAGCAACCCCTTCGCGAGCGCGTACTCCACCGCGAACAGCGCCGGCTGCGCGACCTCGGTACGGCGCAGGCGCGCCTGGTTCGGCGGCGTTGGTTCGGCGTCGAGCAGCAGCTCGACGGCCTCATCGGCGCCGATCGCTCGCAGCGCCGCCACGCAGGCATTCAGGGCGTCGCGAACGGCCGCGTCGCCACGCGCCAGCTCGCGCGCCATGCCGACGGTCTGCGCGCCCTGTCCCGGGAAGGCGAACGCGAGCGTCGAACCGTCGGCGGCGCTCTGCGCACCAGTGTCGACGGCGTCGGCCAGCGCGCGCAGCGCCACCACGGCCTCGGCGCGCGTCGACGCGGCGACGCTGCCGCGCAACGGCATCGCGACGCGGCCCTCGCGCAGCGTCCAGGCCACGTCGGCCAGCGATAGCGCATTCGCGGCCAAGGCCTCGGCAAGCTCGCCGGCGCGAGCGCGCAGCGCGTCTGGCGTCTTGGCCGACAGCGGCAGCACGATCGGCACGGCGCTGGGCGCATCGAACGGATCGCGCACTAGAGCGCCCTCGGCCGGCGCCTGCTCGAGCACCGCGAAGGCATTGGTGCCGCCGACGCCCAGCGAGTTCACCGCCGCGCGGCGCGGCCCCGGTTTCGGCCACGCGCGATGCGTCGCAGCCACGGCGAACGGCGAGCGCGCGAAATCGATCTCGGGGTTCGGCGATTCGAAGAACAGCGACGCTGGCACCTCGCCATGCTGCAGGGCGAGCGCGGCCTTGATCAGGCCCACCACGCCCGCCGCGGTGTCGAGATGGCCGATGTTCGTTTTCACCGATCCAATGGCGCAGCCGCCGGGCGCAGCGCCTTCGAAGGCCTGCGTCAGCGCCGCGATCTCGATCGGATCGCCGAGCCGCGTGCCGGTGCCGTGCGCTTCGACATAACCGATCGTGTCCGCATCAACGCCAGCGACGGCCAGCGCCTGCGCCGCGGCTTCCGCCTGCCCGTCAACGCTCGGCGCCAGATAGCCGGCCTTGCCGGCGCCGTCGTTGTTGATGGCCGTGCCGCGGATCACCGCATGGATCGTGTCGCCATCGCGTAGCGCGTCGCTGAGGCGTCGCAGCACCACGATGCCGGCGCCGCTGCCGAACACCGTGCCGCCGGCGTTCGCGTCGAAGGCGCGGCAACGTCCGTCGGGCGAGCGCACTTCCTCTTCGCGGTAGCGGTAGCCCTGCCCCTGCGGCAGCTCGTGCGTGACGCCGCCGGCCAGCGCCATGTCGCATTCGCCGGCGAGCAGGCTCTGGCAGGCGAGATGCACCGCCACGAGCGAGGTCGAGCAAGCGGTCTGCACGTTCAGGCTGGGGCCGCGCAGGTCGAGCTGGTAGGACACGCGCGTCGACAGGAAATCCTTGTCGTTCGACAGGTGGCGCACGAGGAACTCGCCCATGTCCTCGACCAACTCATGATGGCCGATGACGTTGCGGATCAGGTACCAGCCCATGCCCGCACCGGCGAACACGCCGGTCTGCCGGTCCAGCGCATCCGGACGATGCCCGGCGTGCTCGAGCGCGGCCCACGCGCACTGCAGGAAGCGCCGATGTTGCGGGTCCATCACCGCCGCCTCTCGCGGCGACAGGCCGAAGAAGGCCGCGTCGAACTGGTCGTGCGTCGCGAGCCGCACGCCAGCGCGCACGTACTCCGGCAGCGCCAGCTCGTCCTCGCGCGCACCGGCTTCCTTCATTGCCGCGTCGTCGAAATCCTCAACCGCGCAGCGACCCTCGGCGAGCGCGCGCCAGAAGGCCTCGGGCGAACCCCCCAGCGGCAGGTCGCAGGCCAGGCCGACGATGGCGATGTGGCTGTTCGGGTCGAGGGCGTCGCGCGGGTCCATGCGTCGGGGCGGTTCCGTCAAAGGGATGCGAAAGCGTGATTAGAATCCCACATTCCCTCCTGACCCGGCACGCCGGGACCCCGACCCGGCCCATGGACGACCCCACCGCCAGCCCTCTCCGCTGCGTGCTGTTCGGCGAGCAATCGCTGTTGGTCGAATGCGGCGAACGCTGGCTCGCCGCCGGCCATGCCATCGCTGCCGTCGTCACCGACACGCCGCGGCTGCGCGACTGGGCCACGCAGCGGAACCTCCGCGTCGAAGGCACGCCAGAGGCGCTGCTGGCTGCGCCGCCCACCGACATCGACTGGCTGTTCGCCATCACCTGGCTGAAGCCGCTGTCGCCCGCGACGCTGGCGCTGGGCCGGCGTGGCGCCATCAACTTCCACGATGGCCCGCTACCGCATTACGCCGGGCTCAACACACCGATCCACGCCCTGCTCGCCGGCGAAACCGCGCACGGCATCCGCTGGCACCGCATGACCGCTGAGATCGACGCAGGCCACGTGCTCGTCGCGCGTGACTTCGCCATCGACCCCGACGAGACCGCCTTCAGCCTCAACGCGAAGTGCTTCGAAGCGGGGCTGGCCGGCTTCGACGCCGTGCTGGACGCGCTGCGCATCGGCGATACGGCGGGCGTCGCCCAAACCGATGGCGAGCGCCGGGTCTTCCTCGGCGCGGACCGACCGCTCGTCGCCGCCCTGCTCGACCCGTCGAAGCCCGCCGCGATGCTCGCCGCCACCGTGCGCGCGCTCGACAACGGGCGTTACTGGCAGGCCGTACTGAAGCCGCGGCTGCGGCTGGCCGATCGCGACCTCGTGGTGCATGCCGCCGAGGCCGTGGAGATGACGCCGACGGAAGCCATCCTCCTGCCCGGCACCGTGATCGGCATCGACGCGAACGGCCTGCGCCTGCGCTGCGGCGACGGCGTGCTGCGGCTGACGTCACTCGCCGCGCTCGACGGCCGCCCCGTCGCTGCCGACGAGGCGCTCGCGCTGGCCGGCGGCGCCGGTGCCCGGCTGCCGGACGTCGGCGCGCCCGATGCGGCGGAGACGAACGCGCTGCGCCGCGCTGCGCGCCACGAAGCTGCGACGCGCGCGGCCTGGCATCGCGCATCACCCGCAAGCCACGTGCGGTCGTCGGACCCCACCAGGCCCGCCACCGATCCGCGGGCGCTGGCCCGCACGCTCC
>JBOFQO010000184.1:0-2648 GCA_051660925.1 Silanimonas sp.
AGCCGACGCTGGCCATCCACGAGAACCTGCTGCTGAACCAGGACGGGCAGATCCCGAGCGGTCAGGCCGACTGGCTGGCCAACCTGCCGATCGGCGCGCAGCGCAATGCCAAGCGTGCCTGGAGCGACATGAGCGCCCCCGGCGACCGCGAGGCCTATGCCGGCGCGTACCAGAAGATCCTCGACGGCGTACGCGAGATGCACGAACGCGGCGTGTTCCTGATCCCCGGTACCGACCTCGGTGGCGGCCTCGCCTTCCATCGCGAGCTGCAGCTGTTCGAGCAGGTGGGCTTCACCCCGGCACAAGCGCTGCGCCGTGCCACGATCGACATGGCCGAGTACCTCGGCGAAGACCAGCAGCTCGGCAGCATCGAGCGCGGCAAGCTGGCCGACTTCTTCCTCGTGCCCGGCGACCCGACAGCCGACCTGCGTGAGCTGAAGAACGCGCGCATGGTCGTCAAGGACGGCGTGATCTACTTCCCGAGCGAGCTCTACCCGCGCTTTGGCATCCAGCCGTTTTCGACCGCGCCGCGCGTCGACGTACCGCCGGTAGAGCCGCCGGCAACCGCCGGCGCCGCGCCCTAGTCCTTCGACGGCACCATCCGCTCGTGCAGCTCGGCAGCAGCCACCAACAGGGCGCTCCAGGCGACGCTGGACGCCATCGCGGCGAGGACGAGCGGGCGGATCAGGCGCATGGTGGGCTCCTTCAGGCGGTCAATGCTGCGGCGTGGTGGGCCACGTGCTCGCCGATGAAACTGGCCACGAAGTAGTAGCTGTGGTCGTAGCCGGCGCGCAGGCGCAGGTCGAGCGGATGCCCCGCCTTTTCGCAGGCCGTCCGCAGGAGATCGGGGCGCAGGCTGCGGTCGATGAATTCGTCGTCAAGGCCCTGGTCGATGCGCAGCGACAGCCGCTCCGAAGCGTTCGCGATCAGTTCACAGGCGTCGTACGCCTTCCACGCGTCGCGGTCGCCGCCGAGGTACGCCCCCAGCGCCTCCTGCCCCCACGGCGACTGCGTGGGCGAGCTGATCGGCGCGAAGGCTGACACGCTGCGATAGCGCCCCGGATTCCGCAGGGCGGTGACCAGCGCGCCGTGCCCGCCCATCGAGTGCCCGCTGATGCTGCGCCGGTCGTTGGTCGGGAAAGCCGATTCGACGAGCGTCGGCAGCTCCTGCGCGACGTAGGTCTGCATGCGGTAATGCGGCGCCCACGGCGCCTGCGTAGCGTCGACGTAGAAGCCGGCGCCCTGGCCGAGGTCGTAGCGCTCGGCGTCGGCCACGCCCTCGCCGCGCGGGCTGGTGTCGGGGGCGACCACGATAACTCCGTGCTCGGCGGCATAGCGCTGCACGCCGGCCTTGGTGATGAAGTTCTGCTCCGTGCAGGTGAGGCCGGACAGCCAGTACAGCACCGGGCAGCGCCCGTGCACGGTCTGCGGTGGCAGATAGACGCCGAAGCGCATCGGTGTGCCGGTGGCGGTCGAGTCATGCTGGTAGACCTCCTGCCAACCGCCGAAGCAGGCGCGGTGTTCGATTCGCTGCAGGCCGGCGGGGACAGGGAACTCGAAGGGCGCCGCCGTCGTCATGCGCGCGCTCCGTAGTGAATGACGCTGCGGATCGATTTTCCTTCGTGCATCAGGTCGAAGGCCTCGTTGATGCGCTCCAGCGGCATCGTGTGCGTCACGAACGGTTCGAGCTCGATGCGGCCGGCCATCGCGTCTTCGACCATGCCCGGCAACTGCGAGCGGCCTTTCACCCCGCCGAAGGCGGTGCCCAGCCAGCGCCGCCCGGTGACGAGCTGGAACGGCCGCGTGCTGATCTCCTGCCCCGAGCCGGCGACGCCGATGATCACGCTCTGGCCCCAGCCTCGGTGCGCGCATTCCAGCGCCGCGCGCATCACCTGCACGTTGCCGATGCATTCGAAGCTGTGGTCCACGCCCCAGCCGGTCATCTCGACGACCACCTGCTGGATCGGCTTGTCGAAGTCCTTGGGGTTCACGCAGTCGGTGGCACCGAAGCGCTTCGCCAGTTCGAACTTCGACGGATTGGTGTCGATGGCAATGATGCGACCGGCCTGCGCTTGGCGGGCACCCTGCACCACCGCGAGGCCGATGCCGCCGAGGCCGAACACGGCCACGGTGTCGCCGGGCTGCACCTTGGCGGTGTTCTTCACCGCGCCCAGGCCCGTGGTAACGCCGCAGCCGAGCAGGCAGACCTGCTCGGGGTTGGCGTCGGGATTCACCTTCGCCAGCGAGACTTCGGCGACCACCGTGTACTCGCTGAAGGTGCTGCAGCCCATGTAGTGGAAGACCGGCTGGCCCTCGTAGCTGAAGCGCGAGGTGCCGTCTGGCATCAGACCCTTGCCCTGCGTCGCGCGCACGGCCACGCAAAGGTTGGTCTTGCCGCTGGTGCAGAACAGGCACTCGCGGCACTCGGCGGTGTACAGGGGGATCACGTGGTCGCCCGGCTGGAGGCTGGTCACGCCCTCGCCCACCTCGACCACGATCCCAGCGCCCTCATGCCCCAACACGGCCGGGAACACGCCCTCCGCGTCGTCGCCCGACAGCGTGTACGCGTCCGTGTGGCAGACGCCGGTGTGGGTGATGCGCACCAGCACCTCGCCCTTGCGCGGCGGCGCCACGTCGATTTCGACGAC
>JBOFQO010000185.1:0-1804 GCA_051660925.1 Silanimonas sp.
TGGCACCAGCCGCAGCAACAGCCCCTTCGCTTCGGCCAGCACGCCCGCTTCGCGCGCTAGGCCTTCGAGTAGCGGCTGCAGCGGCAGGTCGATGGGCTGCGCGGCGAGTCCGCCGGCGTCCAGTCGCGAGATGTCGAGCAGGCCGGCGAGCAGGTCCTCGGCCGAGCCCAGCGCATTGGCGATCCGCGCCACCTGCGGCGCCACAGCGCTCGCCTCGCCGCGCTGCGCCAGCGCGTCGGTGAACAGCCGTGCGGCGTGCAGCGGCTGCGTCAGGTCGTGGCTGACCGCGGTGAGGAAGCGCGTCTTGGCCTGGTTGACCCGCTCGGCCTCGGCCTTGGCGTCGGCCAGCTCGCGCGTGCGCTCGGCGACGCGCGCCTCGAGCGTCTCGGCGTCGCGGCGCAGTGCGTCCTCGCTGACGCGGAACGCGGTGACGTCGGTGAAGGTGGCAACGAAGCCGCCGCCGGGCATCGGCTCGCCGCGGATCTCGATCACCGCGTCGCCGATGCGGCGCTCGCTCAGGTACGGCGTGCCGGCACGCATGTGGGCGAGGCGCTGCTCGAGGCCGCGGGCGACGTCGACCTCGCCGGTGAGGCCTTGCCGCAGGTTGTGCTCGACCAATTCCGCCACCGGCAGGCCGACCTGCAGCAGGCCGTCGGGATAGCCGAAGATCTCGCGGTAGCGTCGGTTCCAGACGACGAGTCGCAGCTCGCGGTCGACCACGCTGATGCCCTGGCTCATGTGCTCAAGCGCGACTTCGAGCAGCTGCTGGTTGAAGCGCAGGCCTTGCGTGGCCTCGTCGACGAGCTCGGCGACCTGCTCCGGTGCCGGGCCGCTGGGTTGGCGCAGTGCATCGAGCAGCAGCCGCGCCGAGGACGCGCCGACCACTGCCGCCAGCTCGCGCTCCACGCGCGTCAGCTGCGCGGCTGGGAGCAGCCCGGCGACCGGTGCATCGCGCAGCGCGGCGTCGAGGCGTTCGGCGGCGAGGAAGCGCGAGGCCAGCCGGCGCACCGCGCCGACATCGAGCGGCCCATCGAGGCGACGCCCGGCGCCGCCGCGCCAGCTCGCCAGAAGCAGGGGCAGCACGCTGCCGACCAGCAGGCTGGCCACCACGCCGCGGCCGAGCGGGCTCCAGCCGCCGAGCCCGAACAGCCCGTCCGGCGACAGCCACGCCCAGCCGAACGGCGCCGTCGCGCCGTCGATGGCGGTCACGCCCAGTGGGCCGAGCACGCCGGGCAGCAGCACCCAGGCCCACGTCGCGAAGCCAGCGACTAGGCCGGCCAGCACCGCCCACGGCGGCGTCTGTGGCCGCCACAGCGCGAAGCCGACAGCGGGCGCCAGCGTGCCGAGGCCCGAGAACGACAGCGCGCCGATGTCCGCCAGCGCCTCGTTGTCGCCGAGCACGCGGCTGTAGGCCCAGGCCAGCGCCAGCACGGCGGCGATCGCGAATCGGCGCTGCCGCAGCACCGCGCCGCGCAGATCGCCTTCGCCGCCGCGCCAGCCACCGCGCAGGCGCAGCGGCGTCAGCCAGTGGTTGCCGATCATCACGCTCAAGGTCAGCGTGGCGAGGATCAGCATGCCGGTCGCCGCCGACAGCCCGCCGAGAAAGGCCAGCAGGGCCATGCCCGGCGCACCCTCGGTCAGCGGTAGCGCGAGCACGTAGAGGTCCGGCGGCACGCCCAGCGCACCGAGCCGCGCTTCGCCGGCCATCGCCAGCGGCAGCACCGGCAGTGCGATCAGCACGAGGTAGAGCGGGAACAGCCAGCGCGCGGTGCGCAGGTGCGACTCCTCGCGCGCCTCGACGACG
>JBOFQO010000186.1:0-6062 GCA_051660925.1 Silanimonas sp.
GCAGCTCGACTTCCCGCTCACGCGGCGCAGTCGGATCGTCCCCGGCGAGCCCTTCTTCCGCATGCATGAGGTCGACGGCGAACCAAACAGCGAGACGCGCATCGACGTGATCGAGCGCGGGGAGACGTGGTGGCGCTACGCGTTGCAGCCGGTTACCGGGAGGAAGCACCAGCTGCGGGTGCATCTCGCCGCGCTGGGTGCGCCGATCCGGAATGACCCGCTGTATCCGACGGTGCGGTATCGCGAGGCGGGGGATTTCAAGGCGCCGCTGCAGCTTACCGCCGTCCGCTTGTCGTTCGCCGATCCGATCAGCGGCGAGCGTCGAACCCTCTCGCGACCGGAGCGCTGAACCCCGTCGGCGCTGCGACAAAGCGACGTTCCACCGCGCTGAACCGTGCGGTCGGCTGCCTGGCCTGTCGTAGCATGAGCGCCAGCCTCTGCCGGACCCGCTCGTGTCGTCGACCCTCGAAGATTCCCGCATCCGCCGCTCGTTCTGGTGGCTGCAGGCCGGTGGCTGGTTCGGCTACGGCAGCGTCAGCTACCTGTCGTCGCTGGCGCACGGCAAGGGCCTCGACTACTGGCCGGTGCCCGTGGGCATCGCGATCACCGGCTTCATCGTCACGTTGGGCCTGCGTGCCGTGCTGCGTCGCGCCTGGGGCCGCCCGCCGCGCGAGCTGGTGGCGATCGCCGCGGGCTGCGTTGCTGCCGGCTCGGTGGTGCTTGGCCTGGTCTACCTCAATCTGCTGGTGAACGTCTGCCTCGACTGCCGGCCGACGACCACACTGGGTTACATCGCCTACTCCACCGGTCACCTGTATGTGGTGCTGAGTTGGGTCGGGCTGTATGTCGGGCTGAAGTACTACCGGCAGCTGCAGTCGCAGACGCAGCAGGTGCTCGCGGCCACGGCGATAGCGCACCAGGCGCAGCTGAAGATGCTGCGCTACCAGCTCAATCCGCATTTCCTCTTCAACACCCTGAACGCGATTTCGACCCTTGTGCTCGATCGCAATAACGCGGTGGCCAACCAGATGGTGCAGGGCCTGAGCGCCTTCCTTCGCCATTCGCTCGACAGCGACCCGATGCAGCGCGTGACGCTGAAGCAGGAGCTGGACGCGCTGAACCTCTACCTCGGCATCGAGCGCATCCGCTTCGCTGAGCGCCTAACGGTGGAGACGCGGATCGCCCCGGAGTGCTGGTCCGCGCTGCTGCCCAGTCTCTTGCTGCAGCCGCTGGTGGAGAACGCGATCAAGCACGCCATCGCCCGCATGATCGAAGGCGGGCGCTTGACCATCAGCGCGGCGCGCGAAGGCGAGCGCCTCGTGATGCAGGTCGCCGACAACGGCCCGGGCAACCCCGATCTGCACCACGCCAACGGTGAAGGCACGGGCCGCGGCGTCGGGCTGAAGAACACCCGCGAACGCCTCCGTGTGCTTTACGGTGAAGCGCAGTCGGTCGACGTGCGCAACGGTGCGGGCGGCGGCGTGCAGGTCACGCTGTCGATCCCGTTCGAGGCGGGCGGAGCGCCGCGCGAATGAGCCGGGTGATTCGCACGCTGATCGTGGACGACGAGCCGCTGGCGCGGCGCGGCCTCGAGCTTCGCCTCGCCGGCGAGCCGGACATCGAGATCGTCGGCCAGTGCGGCGATGGCGCGGCGGCGATGAAAGCGGTGTCCGAACACGCTCCGGACCTGATGTTCCTCGATGTGCAGATGCCGGGCCTTGACGGTTTCGCGACGCTGCGCGCCATTCCGGCGCCGCAGATGCCGATCACGGTGTTCGTCACGGCCTACGACCACTACGCCATCCAGGCCTTCGAGGCCAGCGCGGTGGACTACCTGCTCAAGCCCGTCGACGACAGCCGGCTGCACCAGGCGCTGTTCCGCGTCCGCGGCGAGCTGGAGCGGCGCGACGCCGGCCGCCACTGCGAGCAGCTGCTCAAGCTGCTCGGCGACCTCAGCGGCAAGCCGACGCTGACCCTGGAAGAAGCTCTGCACGGCGTCGGTGAGCGCCGGCTCGGCAGCGGCGACCGCCTCGCCATCCGCGATGGCCAGCGCACCGTCCGCGTCGAGCTGGCGAGCGTGCGCTGGATCGACGCCGCCGGCGACTACATGTGCATCCACACCGACGGCGAGACCTACGTGCTGCGGGCGACGATGCGCGAGCTGGAAGCACAGCTCGACCCGCGGCAGTTTCCGCGCGTGCATCGCTCGACGCTGGTCAACGTGGCGCGCGTCGCGTCGATCCGCCCGCACCTCAACGGCGAGCAGTTCCTGGCGCTCGACTGCGGCCACGAGATCAAGCTCTCGCGTTCCTATCGCGACCGCCTGCCGCTGTTGCGATAGATCGGGCGCGACGACGGTTCGTCGCACGCGCGGCACGCCTCGGCGCGCGTCGTGACTTTGGTCATGCGATGCCATCGACGCCCGCGCGCACAGTGCGCGCACTCCACCGGGCGCCGCCGCGATGAACCTCACCGAAGCTTCGCTGAAGAACCCCGCCGCGGTCGCCGTTGTCGTCGCGCTGGTCGCGCTGTTCGGCCTGATCTCGCTGTTGGACCTGCCGCTGCAGCTGTTCCCCGACATCGCGCGGCCGCAGATGGCCGTGCAGGTCGGTTGGCGGGCGGCCTCGCCGCAGGAAATGGAAGCCGAGATCGTCGAGCCGATCGAGTCGGTGCTCGAAGGACTCGCCGGCCTCGAGCAGATGGAGGCCAACGTCAACGCCGGCAACGCGTGGATCAACCTCACCTTCGGCGTCGGCGCGGACATGGAATCGGCCCTGGTCGAGGTGCTGGCGCGCCTGAACCGCCTGCCACCGCTTCCGCGCGATGCCGACCCGCCGCGCGTCGAGCTCGGCGCCGACGACGCCAACCAGTCACTGACCTACTTCTTCGTGCAGAAGCTGCCGGGCACCGCTGGCGACATCAACGACTACCGGCAGGTGATCGACGACCGCATCGTGCCGCGCCTCACCGCCGTGTCCGGCGTCGCGGGTGTTGATGTCAACGGCGCCGATCCGGACGAGCTGGCGATCGAGCTTGATCTCGACCGCGCCGCCGCCTACGGCGTCACCCTGCCGCAGGTCGCCGAGGTCGCTGGCCGCGCCACGGACGTGTCAGGCGGCAGCTTCGATGCCGGCCGTCGCCAGTACACGCTGCGCTTCGCCGGTCGTTTCTCGCCGCAGGAACTGGGTGAACTGATCGTGCTGTGGCGCGACGGCCAGCCGGTGCGCCTCGCCGACGTCGCCACGGTGCGCGTGCAGCGCCCCGAGCAGCGCTTTTTCGCCTACCAGAACGGCAACCCCGCCATTGGCCTGCGCATCCGTCGCGAAAGCGGCGCCAACGTGCTGGACACGCTCTTCGAGGTCAAGCGCGTCGTCGACGAGCTGCGCGGCAGCGAGCTGGCGCCGCTGGGCCTCGGCATCGAGCAGAGCTTCGACGCGTCGCTGTTCATCCATCGCGCCATCGGCCTGCTGTCGGGCAGTCTCGGTGTCGGCGTGCTGCTCGCGGTCGGCTGCCTGTGGTGGTTCCTTCGCGACGTGCGCGCCACGGTGCTGATCGCCACCGCGATCCCGATCTCGTTGCTGGCCACCTTCATCGTGCTGCAGCTCACCGGCCGCAGCCTCAACGTGATCTCGCTGGCGGGCCTGGCCTTCGCCGTCGGCATGGTGATGGATGCGGCCGTCGTGGTGGCCGAGAACATCGTCCGCCTGCGCGGCGAGGGCCGGCCGCCGCTGCAGGCCGCGCTGCAGGGCGCGCGCCAGGTCGGTGGCGCGCTGTTCGCGTCGACGCGGACCACGGTGGCGGTATTCCTGCCGGTCATCTTCATGCAAGACGTCGAGGGCCAGCTCTTCGCCGACCTGGCGTTGACCATCTCGATCGCCGTGGGCATCTCCCTGTTGGTGGCCTTGACCGGGTTGCCGGCCGCGGCCGGCGGCTGGCTGAAGGCCGGCTCGGTCGGCACCGACGGCGGCTACGCGCGCCTCACGGCCTGGACGATGCGTGCGACCTCGACGCGGCGGCGGCAGTGGGCGTGGGTGCTCGGGCTGGCGGTCGCGCCGGTGCTCGCGTCGATGCTGCTGATGCCGCGCATCGACTACCTGCCGCCAGTGAAGCGCGCCGCCATCGACGTCTGGTTCAACTTCCCGCCCGGCATGAGCCCCGGCATCGTCAACGCCGAGTTCGCGCCCACCCTGCTCGAACGCATGAAGCCGTACATGGACGGCGAGAAGCAGCCGCAGCTCAAGAACTGGTACCTCAACCTGTGGCCGAACGGGGGCACCATTGGCGCGCGCGTCGTCGACGAATCGCAGATCGGCGAACTCGAACGCGTGCTCCGCGACGAGGTCGTGGCCGGCCTGTCGGATACGAGAGCCTTTGTCTCGGAAGGCGAACTGTTCGGCGCCTTCGGCGGCTCGCCGCGCGCCATCGCCATCCACCTGCAGCACGCCGATGGCGAGGCCCTGAATGCCGCCGCCGAGCAGGGCCGGGCGCTGCTGGCCGAGCGCTTCCCCGGCGCGAACGTGCAGGCCTGGCCCACCGCCGACGCCGCCGAGCCGGAGCTTCGCGTGCTGGCCGACGACCGCCGACTCGCCGAAGCCGGCTGGCGTCGCCCCGAGCTCGGCACCGTGATCCGCATCCTCGGCGAGGGCGCCTGGCTGGGCGAACACTTCGACGGCGACCGCCGCATGAACATCATCCTGCGCGCCGCCGGTGCCGGCCCCGACGGGCCGGAAAGCTACGCCTCGGCGCCGCTGGCCACACCGCTGGGTGGCGTGCTCACGCTCGGCGAACTGGCCCAGCTGCAGACCACGATGGCGCCGAGCCAGCTGCGCCGCGTCGATCGCCGTCGCACCGTGACGCTCACCGTCGACCCGCCGCCCGCGCTGTCGCTCGAAGAAGCGCTGGACGTCGTGAACGGCGAGGTCGTGCCGGCCCTGCGCGCCGCGCTGCCCGCCGATGCCGGCGTGCGCGTGGCCGGCAGTGCCGACCGTCTCGGTGAAGTCGTCTCGGCCATGGTCGGCAACTTCGGGATGGCGTTGCTGGTGCTGTTCCTGCTGATGGCGGCGCTGTTCAAGTCGGTGCGCGACAGCGCGGTGGTGATGGCGACCTTGCCGATGGCGGTGCTCGGCGGCGTGCTCGGCCTGCGCGCGGTGCAGTTGTTCACCCCGCAGACGCTCGACCTGCTGTCGATGATCGGCTTCATCATGTTGCTCGGCATGGTCATCAACAACGCCATCCTGCTCGTCGCCCAGGCGCGCGAAGGCGAGGCCGAAGGCCTGTCGCTCGAGGCCGCCATCGCCCAGTCGCTCGACCGCCGCCTGCGCCCGATCCTGATCGCCGCGCTCACCGGCGTGGTCGGCGCGCTGCCGATGGCCATCAACCCCGGCCCGGGCGCGGTGATCTACCGCGGCCTGGCGGCCGTCACGGTCGGCGGCGTGGCCCTGAGCCTCGTGTTCACCGTGGTGCTGGTGCCGGCGCTGATGCGGCTTAGCGCCGGGCTGCAGGCCGCGTGGCGCGCGCGCCGTGCCGCGGTGGCGCCGGTCCTTGCCGAACCCGCCTGATCCCCTCCGGAGCCCCGCCATGCCTGCCTTCCGCCAACTCGCCCTCGCCGCCGCCCTCGCTGCCGGCTGCACGGCCCTCGCGCTTTCTCTCGCCGGTGGCGCCGAGCCGGCCACGGCCGCCGCCGCGCCGGTCGCGGCCGAGCCCGCGCCCGCCCACGTCGAAGTCGCGCCGGCCGTCGACATCGCGCTCGCGCCCTTGCACTGGTCGCCGGGCAGCGTTGCTAGCCGCGAGGACGCGCGCATCGCCGCGGAGATCGGCGGCCGCGTCGACTTCGTCGCCGAAGTCGGTAGCACCCTGGCCGCCGGCGACGTGCTCGCGCGACTCGACGACGCGCCGCTGCGCCTGCGCGAACGCCAGGCCGAAGCCGACCTCGCCCGGCTTCGCGCACAGCTCGATTTCTCGCGTAAGCAGGAAGCGCGCTACGCCACCCTCGTGCGCGACGGCGGCATCGCCGGGGCGCAGCTCGATCAGGTCAGCGCCGAACGCCGCATGCGCGAGCAGGA
>JBOFQO010000187.1:0-4001 GCA_051660925.1 Silanimonas sp.
TAAGCGCGCTTTCCGCACCAAGGAACGATGTCATCGGGTGCGCCATGCCGCCCTGCACGAGGAATCCCCCGAAGGTGCCCGTCGATGCGACGTCGCCGGGCGTGGCGTAGCGCACCTCGCGACCGACATGCTGATTGGCTGCGGAAACCGGATCGCTGGCCCGGACGTGATTGACCACGTCGGCGCGCGCGTTGGCGGGAACGCCGTTGATGCCGATCGCACCGTAGGCGTTGAACGTCTCGCCGTGCAGCTGGTAGCGGAACGCCGTGGCTTGGGCGAGCGTGCCGCCAAGCGAGTGGCCGGTGACGCTGACCGCGGGCGTCTCACCGTTCTGGGGATTCCGGCGCGCGTGCTCGACCGCCCACTGCGTCAGTGCCATCGCGCCGGGCATCTGCAGGTTCACCCGCGCCGCCACCATGCCGCCGTCGGCCAGCGCGCCGTCCTGGAGCGGCTCGCGGCCGAACTCGGTGCCGCGGTGCGCGACGATCAGAGCGCCCGTCTGACGATGCTGATACACCGCGCCCTGGTAACCCGTGCGCGGGTCGTCGACGACGTGGAGGACTTTGACCTCGAAGCGGTCCGCGCCGTCGCCAAACATGACGTTCTCGCCGAGGCGAAGCGGCCGTGCAGGGCGGTCGTAGACGTGGTCGGCGAGCTCGGCGTACTGCTGGGGGGTCAGCGACATGGCGCGCAATCGGTAGGCGGTATGCCCACCCTAGCGCCCTTGGTGACGAAGATTTCCAAGCTTCGTCAATCCGCGGGTCGGCCGACCGACCGCAGCCGCACGTAACGATCCAGTGGAAAGCGGCTCACGAAGTCGTCGTCGGGCAGAACCGGCCCCACCGGCTGGTCGCGCGACAGGCTGGACGTGACGGAATGGAGCGGCGGCCGGCCCTCTGGCGGAGACGGTTCGCCGCCCGATGACGTCGGGGAAAACCGCGATCGCTCGAAAGCCGTGTAGCTCACGACCTGCTGGGTGCGCTGGAGAAACTGCGTCGTCGCCGAACCGCTGTGCTGGAACCGCACCACCCCGTCATCGACGATGTTGTAGACCCCAGCAAGCGTCCAACGGCACTCGCCTTCACCGTAGAGATCGGACGGCAGGAGCAGGTCTTCGAAGACGGTGGCGCGGAAGGCGCCATCCGGCATCGCCTCCACCGCCAAGGGCACTTCCTTCGAACTCGGCGACGTCGGCGCCCCTGAGAACGGCTCGCGCGCGAGGCATTCCCTGTTGACGATGTTGTACGCAGCGATCATCTCGACGCGCTGCACCGGCCGCACCGGCGCCTCGACAATGAGCTCGTGAAACCAGGTATTGCGCGGCGCCGGATTCACCGGCGGTTCCGGGAATTCGGCCTCCGTCGCACACGCGGCGAGCGAGAGGGCCACAAGGGGGACGGCGGCGAGGCGAACATTCATGGGCAGGCTGGGGCGTCGGGGGACGCCCCAGCCTAACCGACCCGCCCGCTTACGGCAGCGCCGGCGGTGTGGCGTTGTTGTGGATGAACTTCTCGAAGATGCGCGAGTAGTCGCGCGTGGTGTGGCGGTCGAGCATCGCGGTGTTGAGGTTGTCCAGCACGGCGTTGAAGTGCGCGACGACGGCGGCTTCGCCCTGCAGGTTGCCGAGCTTCAGCATGCCGCCCATCGCGTCGAGCGTGCGCACGGCGTTGTCGCGCGCGATGGCGTCGCGCGACTGCTGGCGACCGATGGCGATCAGCGCCTTGTAGATGTCCTTGACCTGCTCGATGAAGCTCTTCTTGACGTCGATGCTGAAGTGGGCCTCGCCGATCGAGAACTTCAGCTCGACATCCATGTCCATGTTGCCGGCGGTCTCGATGGCGCAGTAGCCGATGCGGTTGGTGGCGAACTCGTAGCGCTTGACGGTGCGCTTCGTCGAAACGGCCGACTCACCGTCGACGTGGATCAGCGCCTGGTTGGTGAAGCAGTACTCGTCCTTCTTCGACTTGATCAGGAAGAAGATGCGTTCGCCGTCCTCGTGGAAGAGGTAGTCGTCGGCGTCGACCTTGTCGAACTCCGAGGCCGGGACGATGACGCCGATATCGCTGATGCCGAGGGCTTCGGCAGCGAGCTTCTTGAACATTCGGGGCTCCTGAACGGGACAAGAGACTAAACGATGGCCTGAAACCGGTGACCGCCGGGTTACGAAACCGTGGAGGACCGCCCTGTCGACGCCCGGCCCACGCCAGGCGGCGATAATGCCCGACTGCCGCCGCTCCCGACCCAGGCCCCGATGCGATCCAACGCTGCCTCGCCCTTCCGGCTGTTCCGCGCCGCCGCCCTCGCCGCCCTGCTGTCCGGCGGCAGCGCCCAGGCCATCGAGCAGGACGACCTGCTGCCCGTCGACGAGGCCTTCGCGCTGACGGCGGAAGCGACGTCGCGCAACACGGTCGACGTGCGCTTCGCCATCGCCGAGGGCTACTACCTGTACCGGCACCGCACCAGCGTCGAGGTGCTGGACGGCGGCTTCAAGACGAATCCGCTGCAGCTGCCGGACGGAAAGAAGCACACCGACGAGTTCTTCGGCGAGGTGGAAACCTACCGCGGCGCGCTGGTCGCCGCGCTCACCGGCGCGGCGGCCGACGAGACCACCGCCTTGCGCCTGCGGGTGAAGTACCAGGGCTGCGCCGACCTCGGCATCTGCTATCCGCCGCAGTCGCGCGAGATCACCGTGGCGCTGCCGGCTGCCGCCGTGGGCGCGCCCGGGCTGGCGGTCGATGCCGGCGCGAGCGGCCTGCCCTCCGCCGCCGGCCTGCTGTCCGGCGGCGCGCGTCCGAGCGGCCTGCTCTCGGGCAGCCCCGGCCTCACCGCCACCGGCGCCGCGGGCCTGCCGCTGCCCGACACCGAGGCCTATCGGCTCGAGGCCGTCACCGACGGGCCGGACCGGATCGTCGTGCGCTTCACCATCGCGCCGGGCTACTACCTGTACCGCGACAAGACCACCTTCGCCGCGCAGAGCGAGCGCGGCGCCATGGTGCGCCCCGGCGCATGGCCGCCGGCGCGGACCTACAGCGACGAGTACTTCGGCGAGCAAGCGGTGTACTTCGACGAGGTGCTGATCCCGCTCGAGGTGATCCGCACGCAGTCCGGCGCGGACACGCTGCGCCTTTCCGTGGGCTTCATGGGCTGCCAGGAGAACGGCGTCTGCTACCCGCCGCTGAAGCGCGAGCTGACGATCGCGCTCGCCGACGCGCCGGCGAATGCCGATGCGATGGCCGCCTCGGGAGCGGTGCCGAAGGACGGCGAAGCGGACACAGCCACAAATCGCACGCCGGGCGCGGGCCTCGGCCTGTTCGCCGCGCTCGGTCTCGCCCTGCTCGGCGGCCTGATCCTCAACCTGATGCCCTGCGTGCTGCCGATCCTGTCGCTGAAGGCGCTGGGCCTCGCCGGCAGCGGCGAAAGCGAGGCCAAGGCGCGTTCGCATGCGCTCTGGTACACCGCGGGCGTGGTGCTGAGCTTCGCCGCGCTCGGCGGCCTGGCGCTGGCGCTGCGCGAAGCGGGCTTGGCGCTGGGCTGGGGCTTCCAGCTGCAGCAGCCCGCGGTGGTCGGTGGCCTCGCGCTGCTGATGTTCGCGGTGGGCCTCTCGCTGTCCGGCGTCTTCAACCTCGGCGGCGGCCTGGCGAATGTCGGCGGCGCGCTGACGCAGAAGTCGGGGCCGGCCGGTGATTTCTTCACCGGTGTGCTGGCGGTGGTCGTGGCCGCGCCCTGCACCGCACCGTTGATGGGCGCCGCACTCGCCTACGCTTTCGCCGCGCCGCCCGCGGTCGCCATCGGCGTGTTCGCGGCCCTCGGCGTCGGCCTCGCCCTGCCCTTCCTCGCCATCGGCTTCGTGCCGGGCCTCGCGAAGCGGCTGCCAAAGCCCGGCGCATGGATGGACACGCTGAAGCAGGTGTTGGCCTTCCCGATGTCCCTGACCGCCGTGTGGCTGGTGTGGGAGCTGGCGAAGCAGCGCCGCGCGGATGCGGTGGGCTGGGAGCTGGGCG
>JBOFQO010000188.1:0-2255 GCA_051660925.1 Silanimonas sp.
GCGCTCGAGCTGGAAGCGCCCCACGGCGAAGCTCTGGTAGGGCCGCGCCTTCAGCAGTGGGCGCGCCGCGTTGGCCGCATCGAGGTAGAACTGCAGTGAGCCGGGATTGTCGGTCGGCACCGCGAAGCTGAGCTCGACGCTGCCGCTGGCGCCCGGGGCGACGCTGAGTTCCGAGGACGGCGACCACGTCTCCGGGGGCAGCGTCGCGCCGGTGCCGATCGGCTCGGCGAGCAGGCGAAAGCGCGTCGCCGCGCCGCACTGCGACGGATCATCGGCATTGCTGACGTCGATGCGCAGGCGCTTCGGCTGGCCGACCATCGAGTTCGGCGTCAGGTCGGTGACCTGCACCACCGGCAGGCTGCGGCCGCAGGGGTCGAGGTCGATGCGCACGCGCGCCTTCGTCGCGTCGGCGCTGAGCAGCTGCACGCGGATGCCGGTGCCGGTTTCGTCGTAGCTGCTGCCGACCTCGAGCGAGGCGTCGTTCCACGTCGTGGTCGCCGGCGTCAGGTCGATCAGCGTGTTGGTGCCGGTGGTGATCTGCACGCGCGGGCCGATGCGCGTGCCGAGCGACGCGTCAAAGCCGAACGCGGTCCGGTACTCGACGTGCATGCGCTGGTTGACGCGCGGAATGGCCAGCGCCTTCACCTGCGTCGTGCTCGTCGCGTAGGGGAACACGTCGTACTCACCGCTTTGCGTGACCGTCTGGATGCCCTGCGTGCCGGTCCGCTCCTCGATGTAGTCAAGGTAGGACTTGGCACCTGGATGGAAATGCCCGGAACTGGCCGCGCCCATCACGTCAAAGGGGCTGCCGTATTCGTTGCGCGTGCAGCCGGTGGTGTCGGTGTACTGGCCGTTGTCGCAGCGCACCGAGTTCGCATGGCCGAGGCCGAGCACGTGGCCGACCTCATGCGAGATCACGCGCAGGCTGTTGTTGCCGTTGAGCCAGAAGTTGCCGCCGCCGCCGAGCCCGGCCCAGCCGCAGTCGATGTTCGGGAAGGCGAAGGCGACGATGTTGTAGCCGGAGAGGTCGACGCCGGCGGCACGCGCCGCGGCGACGGCTTCGGTCTCGATGCGGTTGTGGTCGCAGCCGGCCTTCGGGCTCGGCATCGTGTACCAGCCGAAGACCTGGAACGTGGTGGTCTGCTTGCCGTGGCTGACCTCGTCGTACCAGCGCGAGTTGGTCTGCATCGCCGAGTCCATCTGCGCCTGCGTCCACGGCGTGCGGGTGTCGTCGCTGAAGTTGACCATCAGCAGGGCGATGCGCGCGCTGGCATAGCGGTTGGGCGCTTTCGCGTTGGCGCGCGGCAGCGTTTCGACCGGGTCGAGGGCGAGGATCGCGTCGTCGATGCGCACGGCATTCGCGATGCGCACGCGGCTGCGGTTCGGCAGGTCGCGCAGCGGCGCCATGCCGACGAGGTCGTAGCGCTTGCCGTCGACGGTGAGCACATGCTCGTCCCAGCTGCGGCCGCGCTCGAAGTCGTCGAAGTGGTAGACCGAGAGCTCGCCTTCGACGTCGCTCATCCAGGTCTCGACGGCATCGCCGACCACCTCGCGCGCTGCGTCGGCGCTCGCTTCCGGCCACAGCAGCGCCGGCACGCGCGACGGCGCAACGTCGAGCAGAGCGCGCAGCGCCACGAGGCGCTCGGCGGCGGCGCTGCGGGCGGCGGGTTCGTCCTTCGCCGCGAGGGCCGTGTCGAGCCGGGCAGCTCCGCCTTCCGCATCCGACGTGAGGCTGGCGATCGGCGCGGACCGGTCCATGGCGACGCCGCTGGCGCCAACCAGCGGTGCGGCGAACAGGGCAAGGGCGAGCACGAAGCGTCGAGCGGCGGAAGCGAGGGCGCGAGCCATGGGCGGGGGTTCCAAACGACAGGCCCGCAGTGAAACACGCGTTTTGACAGTTCACGCGTCCCGGGGAGCGTCCCAGGGCTCGGAGCGTGCGAGGCGTCACAAAACCCCGGGCATGGCCGGGGCGAGCGCGTCCGGGTACACTCCCGGGGCTGCGGCAAGCCCGCAGTTGTCAGCGCCCGTAGCTCAGCCGGATAGAGTAGTGGCTTCCGAAGCCATTGGTCGGGGGTTCGAATCCCTCCGGGCGCGCCACTTCGTGGCGCTTCCTTTCACCGACTTCCGCGCACCGGCCTTACTGGCTCAACGCAGGCGCGGCGTCCGCGGCCATCGCGGCCTCCAGCCATTCTTTGTAGTGCTGGAGGCGCACGCCGTAAGTGGTCTCGCCATAGCGCCCGGGAAACACCGACGTC
>JBOFQO010000189.1:0-1556 GCA_051660925.1 Silanimonas sp.
CACAGCTTCCACAGCTTTTCGTTCGCCGACTACTTCGACCCGAAGCACGTGCAGTTCGGCCCGTTGCGCGTCATCAACGAGGACCGCATCGCCGCCGGCACCGGCTTCGGAAAACACGGCCACCGCGACATGGAGATCATCAGCTACGTGCTCGACGGCGCGCTGGCGCACGAGGACTCGATGGGCAACAGAGCGAGCATCGTGCCCGGCGAAGTGCAGCGCATGAGCGCCGGCACTGGCGTGCTGCACAGCGAGCGCAATGACAACGCCGCCGGCGAAACACACTTCCTGCAGATCTGGATCCTTCCGGACACCGCCGGCATCGCGCCGGGCTACGAGCAGAAGATGTTCACCCCGGAGGAAAAGCGCGGCCGCCTGCGCTTGGTGCTCAGCCAGGACGGCGCGGAGGGCTCCGTGCGCATCCAGCAGGACGCGCGGATGCATGCCGGCCTGTTCGACGGCGACGAAACGGCGACGCTACCGCTCGCTGCCGGCCGCCTCGGCTACGTGCACCTCGCCCGCGGCACCGCGAAGATCAACGACCATGTGCTGCGCGCCGGCGACGCGCTGAAGTTCGAGGGCGAGCCCGAGGTGCGCGTCGAGGCCGGAGACGGTGCCGAGGTGCTGGTGTTCGACTTGCCGCGCGGCTAGCGACGAGGCGGACAAGGAGCCCCGGCCGGATCATTGGGCGCAAGCCGCGAAGCGGTGGCGCAGGATGCGCCATCGGTCCGAGCGACAGGGACGTCGCCTTCGGACCGACCGCCGGGCAGCTTTTCAAGCCGGCGACCGGGCGGGCCAGCCGAGCCGCGGGCCTCGCGCTATCACTCGCGTCATCCGCGGCACACTATCTGGATGCCCATCGCCACCCCGCTCGCCGCAGCACCGTTCGCACTTCGCCCCTACGCCGAAGCCGATCTCGCGCTCTACGCCGCGCTTTTCTCCGACGCCGAGGTGATGCGCGCCGTCGGCACGCCCTTCGCCCCGGATCGCGCGGCGCGCGCGGCCGCGGCGTCGCTCCGCCACCAGCGCGACATGGAGGGGCGCTTCCGGCACTGGGTGATCGAACACGCCGACGGCACGGCCGGGCTGCTCGGGCTCGCACTGCGCGGCGCCGCCTGGACGGGTGGCGAAGCCGAGCTCGGCGTGCTGTTGTGGCCGGTCTCGCGGGTCCGCGGTGCGGCGACGGCCGCGATCACGGCGGTGCGGCCGTGGGCGTTCGACGTCGCCGGTCTTGCCGCGCTCACTTGCCACCACGCCGAGGGTCATGACGGCGCGGCCGCGCTGATGCGCCGGGTCGGCTTCGCGCCTTGTGCCCCGCGCGCCGATGCGCCTCTGCCCTGCGGCTGGGAATGCCGGCGCGACGCGGTGTCGGCCCTCGGCTAGTCTGCTCCGCACGCCATCGCAAGGACCCCCATGCCCGCCGACACTCCGCCGACACCGCTACCGCCGTGCGGCCAGCTCGCCTGCGTCGGCCTTGGGATGATGCTCGGCGCGCACCTGACGCCGCGCGCGCGCGGCTGGCTTGAGGCCGCCGACATGGTGTTCGTGGCCGCCAG
>JBOFQO010000190.1:0-5031 GCA_051660925.1 Silanimonas sp.
CGCGAGACTTCGCGGATGTCGACCAGCGCCCGCATCACGTCGTCGAGCGACTTCTCGTCGCGCGTGGCGCGGCGGATCTCGGCGTCGAGTTCGCGGAACAGCCCGACGGCACGCGCCGTCTGCGGGCCCCAGCTGCGCACCCCGGTCAGCGTTCGCACGTTACGACCGTGGTTGCGCATCCATTCGAAGGCGCGATCGCGGCGCACGTCACTGAGCAGGCCGGCGCGGTTCAGCAGGGTGATCGAGTAGAACTCGGCGCTGCCTTCGGCGATCCAGTCATCGCCCTCCGCACCGCGGATGCGGGTGACGAGGTGCACGAGCTCGTGGACGAGGGTCGACGTACCGTTCTCGCTGATCAGCGGGCGGTCGGCGTGCAGATACAGCGAGCGTGGGCCAGACAGGCCGCCGCGCCACATCGGGTCGCCGGCGCTGACGATCAGGATTTTCGACGGCAGGTCACCGAAGGCCTGGCGCATTTCCGGCGCGACGAGATTGAGGAAGGCCAGCGCGTCGTTGCGCCGCACCGGGTCGCCGACCGGCCCGGCGATGCTGACTTCCATGCCGTCGATCAGCTCGCGGCGCGTGCCGACCGAGCCAGCGATCATCCAGCCGACGGGGCGGTCGAAGCGGCGTTCGGCGTTGACGACGACGAAGCCCTTGCGGTCGCGGGTGTGCACGAAGGGCGTGTCCACGTTCGTCCAGCCGTTCGGGAGGACGAAGAACAGCCGCGCCGACGAATCGGAGCCGACCGTGGTGCGCACCGCCATCGCGGGCACGAGGTCGTCACCGCGGACGATGGCCCAGTCGCGGGTCATCCGCGCATCAAAGCCGCCGCCGCGGCGCTCGTTGTCGACCTTGTAGCGCCAGCGCAGCGTCGACGCGCGTCGCGCGTCCGGCACCCAGGTCCAGCGGTCGCCGGCGCGCGTGAGCGTTCCGCCCTCGGCCCGCACCTGCGTGTAGCGGGCCGGATTGAAGCGGGCCTCAACCCGGGTGGCGCGGCCGCTGCCCGGCGTGTGCGTCATCGCCACGTCGGCCACGCCCTGCGCCGGAACGAAGGCCACGCGGTAGTCGATGTCGTAGCGCGTGCGTTCCGCCGCATGCGACGACGAGACAAGGACGAGGAGTAGCAGCGCGAAGCGGATCAGAGCGGTCATGGAAGCGATGCCGATGCCGTGGAGGGCGAACGGCCCGCAGTATGCCCAAGCCTCAGCGGCGCTGGCGGCACCATTCAGCCAACAGCACGGCCGTCGCCGAGGCCACGTTCAGGCTTTCCACGCGACCGCTGCCGGGAATGCCGACCTTTCGCGCGCAGGCCGCGGCCAAGGCGAGGTCGAGGCCCTCACCCTCCGCACCCAGCACCCACACGCAGCGCGTCGGCAACGGCAGCGCGTAGAGGTCATCGCCGCCGCGCACCACGGTGGCCAGCAGCTGGAAGCCGAGGCCCTGCAGCTGCGTCACCGCGTTGTCGCTGCGGCCGAGGCGCACCAGCGGCACGGCTTCGGCGCCGCCCTCGGCCACGCGCACGGCGGCGCCGGACAGCGCCAGCGGCGAGTCCTTCGGCAGCAGGACGGCAGCCACGCCGAAATGCGCCGCCGAGCGCAGGATCGCGCCGAAGTTGTGCGGGTTGCCGACGCCATCGAGCCAAAGCAGCTGGCAGGGCCCGGCGGGGAGGTCGCGGAGGAAGCCCGAAAGGCCGAGTTCGGCGGGGCGTCGCATCGCCATCACCACGCCCTCGTGGTGCTGCGTGCCGGCGACCCTCGCCAGCTCGGCGGCATCGACGACGGTGTAACCGCGGCGGTTCGCGACGCAGTACGCCATCACGTCGCGCAGGTCGCCCATCCGTTCGGCAAGCAGCCAGAGCTTGCGCAGATCGCCGGGGCGCGTCGCGAAGGCCGCCCGCGTCGCGTTCAGACCGAACAGGCGGATCTCGTCGTCGTTGCGCGGCGGGCGCGGAGGCTGGCTCATGCCTTCGCCTCGCCGTCGGCGTGCAGGTCTTCGAGGCGGTCCAGCTCGCGGCCGCGCGCCTCCGGCGCTGTGGTGTATGGCGCGACGCGCTGGTACAGCGCCGGAATCACGTACAGCGTCAGGAAGGTCGAGAGCGTCACGCCGAACACGATGACGATGCCGATCGCGTTGCGCGAGGCCGAGCCCGCGCCACCGCCGAACATCAGCGGTAGCGCGCCGGCGACCGTGGCGATCGAGGTCATCAGGATCGGGCGCAGGCGGATCGCCGAAGCGTCGAGAATCGCATCACGCACGCTGCGGCCTTCGTCGCGGAGCTGGTTGGCGAATTCGACGATCAGGATGCCGTTCTTGGCGGCGAGGCCGACCAGCATGATCAGGCCGATCTGGCTGAACAGGTTGATGCTGGCGCCGGGCCCCCACAGGCCCGCGGCGGACAGCAGACCCATCGACCACAGCCCGAACAGCGCGCCGAGCACCGCCAGCGGCACGGTGAGCATGATGACGAACGGGTGCGCGAAGCTCTCGAACTGCGCGGCCAGCACCAGGTAGACGATCAGTAGCGCCATCGCGAAGGCGAACAGGATGGCGGCAGCGCCCTGCTGCGCCTCGCGCGCCTCGCCCTTCCATCCCAGCTGGGCATTCGGCGGCAGCACCCGGCCGGCGGCCTCCTGCACCCAGGCGGTCGCTTCGCCCAACGTGTAGCCCGGTGCCAGTGAGGCGGAGATGGTGATCGCGCGCAGGCGGTTGAAGCGGTTCAGGCTGCCGGGTTCGGCGAGCTCGCGGAAGGTCACCAGCGAAGCCATCGGAATCAGCTGGTTGGCGCTGGAGCGCACGTACAACCCGTCAAGATCGCGGGGCGTGGCGCGGTCGCTGTTCTGCGCCTGCAGGATCACGTCGTACTCTTCCCCACCGTCCACATACGTACCGACAATCCGCGAGCCCATCATGGTCTCCAGCGTGCGGCCGATGTCCTGCACCGACACGCCGAGCGCGGCGGCGCGCTCTCGATTGACGTCGATACGCAGCTGCGGGCGGGTTTCCTTGTAGTCGGAGTCGGTGCCAAAGATCCGCGGGTTCGACTCCATCTCCTTCAGCAGCGCATCGCGCCACTCGGCGAGCTCGGCGTAGTCCGGCCCGCCGAGCACCACCTGGAACTGCTGGCCGCCGCGCGAGCGCGTCAGCCCGGAGCGCGCGATCGGGCGGGCCACCACGCCCGGCACGGCACCGAGCTGGCCCCGCAGGTCGTTGACCACCTCGTTCGTGGTGACGTCGCGCTCGTCCCACGTGCGCATCAGCACGATGGCGTTCGCGGTGTGCATGTCCTGCTGCCCGCCGCCGAAGCCACCGGGCACGCGCGCGATGACGCGATGGATCGCGCCGCTTTCGCCGGCGTTCTCAAGCAGGATCGATTCGACCTGCTTCATCTGCTCGACCGTGTAGTCGAAACCGGCGCCTTCCGGCCCGGCGACCTGGACGAAGAACGAGCCGCGGTCCTCGGGCGGCGCCAGCTCCGTCGGCACGATGCGGAACAGCAGCACACTCAGGCCGATCGCGCCGAGGATGATGCCGACGAACACCCCGGTCCGGCCGATCTGACGTTCCAGCGAGCGGCGATAGGCCGCCGTGATGCGCGCCAGCACGCCGTCGACCTTCGCCGCAAAACTGCCGCTCTCCGGCCGGTGCGGCTCGAGCAGCAGCGAACACATCATCGGCGTCAGCGTTAGCGCGACGAAGGCCGAGATGGCGATGGCGCCGGCCAGCGCCACGGCAAGCTCGCGGAACAGCCGGCCGTTGTTGCCCTCGAGGAAGGCCACCGGCACGAACACCGCCACCAGCACCGCGGTCGTCGCGATCACCGCGAAGGCGACCTGCCGCGTGCCACGCCGCGCCGCAACGAGCGCCGGTTCGCCGAGGTCGACGCGCCGCTGGCAGTTCTCCAGCACGACGATGGCGTCGTCGACGACGAGACCGATCGACAACACGATGGCGAGCAGGGTGAGCAGGTTGATCGAGAAGCCGAAGGCCCACAGCGCGATGAAGGCGGCGGTAAGGCAGACCGGCAGGGTGACGGCCGGCACCAGGGCCGCGCGCACGCTGCCAAGGAACAGCCAGATCACGATCAGCACCAGCACCAGGGCCTCGGCCAGCGTCGTCCAGACCTGCCAGACCGCGACCTCGATGAATTCCGTCGAATCGAAGCCGACGCCGATCTCAATGTCCGGCGGCAGGGTGGACTGGATCGCCGCGAGCTCATCGCGCACTGCGCGGGCGACGTCGATCGAGTTCGCGGTGGAGGTCTTGATGATCTGGAAGCCGACCTGCGGCTCGCCGTTGCCGCGGAACCACGCGCGGCGTTCGGCGGCCTCTTGGCTGACGCGGGCGACCTCGCCGAGGCGGATCGGGCGACCGTCGCGGCCGTTGGCCAGCACCAGGGCCGAGAACTGGTCCGGCGTCTGGTACGCGCGCGACAGGCGCAGCACGACGTCGCGCGTCGACGACTCCAGCTGGCCGGCCGGCAGCTCGACGTTCTCGCGGCGCAGCGCCGCTTCGACGTCGCCGACCGTCAGGCCGCGCGCGGCGAGCGCCGTGCGGTCGAGCCAGATGCGCATCGCGTAGCGCTGGCCACCGCCGATGCGCGCGCTGGCGACGCCCGGAATGCTCGAGAGGCGGTCGATGACGTAGCGCTCGGCGTAATCGGTGAGACCAAGGATGTCGCGCTCCGCTGAGGCGACATAGAGGAACATGATCGGCTCGGCGTCAGCCGACACCTTCGCCACCTGCGGCGCCTCCGCTTCGTCCGGTAGGCGATCGATGACGCGGCTGACGGCATCGCGCACGTCGTTCGCGGCCGACTCGATGTCGCGGCTCAGCGTGAACTCCATGCTGACGTCGGAGCGGCCGTTGCGCGACGAGCTCTCGATCAGGTCGACGCCCTCGATGCCGGCGACCGCGTCCTCGATGACCTGGGTGATGCGGCTCTCCACCACGGCCGCCGAGGCACCGGGGTAACTGACCTGCACGGAAACCACCGGCGGGTCGATGTCGGGCAGTTCGCGCAGGGTGAGC
>JBOFQO010000191.1:0-5315 GCA_051660925.1 Silanimonas sp.
CCAGGCGCACCATGCGGCACCGCATCAATCCCCCCGACCCGTGGAGCCCAGGCCATGGTGCTCGCCCTTCGCTCTCTCCAACGTCCATGGCCGCGCTGTCGCTGACGCTGTTCGGCGGACTGGTGCTGGCGGTCGATGACGACGGCCGACGCATGCCGGTCACCCTCGCACCGCGCAGCGCCGCATTGCTGGCCGTGCTCGCACTCGGTGCAGGCCGCCGTTTCTCGCGCAGCGAACTGCTGCAGCTGCTCTGGCAGGACGATGCGCGCGGCGGCAGCCTCGCCTGCCTGAACACCGCGCTCTGGCGGCTGCGCAAATCGTTTGCACCGTGGCGCCCGCACTGCGGCGAGCTCATCGACAGCGACCCGCAGGGCGGCCTGGCACTGCGCGCCGACTCGGCGCTGTGGCTGGACGTGCAGGAGTTCCAGCGCCTCGTGGCGCCGGGCCTGGGGAAACCCCTCGAAGCCCTTGAGGCGGCCGACATCGAACAGTTGGCAGCGGGCGTCCGGCTCTATCGCGCCGACCTGCTGGTGAACTTCGACGCCGATTGGGCCCTACGCGAGCGCGAACGTCTGCGCCGCAGCTTTCTCAACGCGCTAGGCCGGCTGATGCGCTACGCGGCGCTCACCGGCCAATACGACGAAGCGATCCGCCGTGCCCAGCGCGTCCTTGAGCTCGACCCGCTGCGCGAGGACGTGCATCGTGACCTGATGCGCTACTACGTCCAGAACGGGCAGCGCGCCCTCGCATTGCGGCAGTTCGAAACCTGCCGTGGACTGCTGCGCCGCGAACTGGCCATCGCGCCGATGCCGGAGACAGTGGCGCTGTACCAACGGCTGGCACAGGCGTCGCTGCATGTCGACGGCCCGAGCGGCGTGGCTGCCGAGCCGGCGGCAACGCAGACCGATGCGCACGCCGTCGGCGTCGTCACCGTGGATCCGGCGGCGCCTCCCGACGCCGGCCGGATCGGCCGGGCGCGCCAGCTGATCGCCGAAGCCGACCACCAGCTGCAGCTGTTCCTCGGCCTGCCCTGAGCCGCGACCGCGGCACAACCCCTCGTCAACCCACCGACGGCGCCCAGGGCGCTGCGGGCGACCTCGGCATGCCGTCACCGCGGCCGAGACGGCGCGGTGATGCGGTGGTGATTCGGCGGTAAGGCGGCCGGCGCAGGTTCGGCGAAGGTCCACGCCGACCACCGCCATGCCGCTGCTGGAAGACCGCACCGCCGCCTTCATCGTCCGGATCTGGTGCGAATCCCGGGAGTCGCCCGGCGCCGAGGTCTGGCGCGGAAGCATCGAACACGTGGGCAGCGGCCAACGCGCCTACTTCCGGGAGCTCGACGCCGTGACGCGATTTCTCCAGCCGCACATCGAAGCCCTCGGCGTCGATCCCGGCGCGCAGCTGCTCGAACGCTTCGAGACGCTGCTGGACGACAGCGACGACGACGCGAAGCGCCCCCTCCCCCCGCATACGCCTTGAATCCGAGGAGCCCGCCATGCCCGTGATCCGCGCCAACCGCGAAGCCATCGACGACCGCTTCAGCGTCCTCGGTTTCAGCATCCGCACGGAGCAGCCCTGGTACGAGGTCGGGCTGGCCACCGATCCATCGCTGTTCAAGCCCGAGAACCGCGGCCGTCGCACGCCGCGGAATTTCTACTCCAGCCGAGCGCAAGGCCCGCAGTCGGCGCGGCGCGGTGAAGCCGTATACCTGCTCCCGGCCGACGTGCTGCAGCACTTCATCGGTCAGCCGCGTCTGTACTTCGGCCTCGCGACCTATCGCGACAGCGCCGGCAGCGCGCCGGTGCACGTGCAAGCGCCGACCGCCGCCAACATGTACGTGTCGCTGGGCGGCCTCACCGAACGCGGCCTGCGCCGGCTCACCAGCGCCGCGAACGCGCCATCGGCCTATGGCACGGCGGCACCCGGCAGCCAGGCCGCCCTCACCTGGGGCGGCGACCTGAGCACCGCCGCGCGTTCGACGACGGCCACGCCGACGCCGTCCACGCCATCCGCGCCGTCAGCCTCATCCGGCAGCCCGGGCGCGACGACGCGCGCTCCCGATCCGGCCACCGCCGCGGCACTGGAGTACGACGACGGCTTCTCCTCGTCACTGTGGCAACAGGCCGCCGACCCGGTGGCCGAAGCGCAGGAGATCCTGCTCGATCCGGCGTATCGCAGCGACAACCCACTGATGGCGATCGTCGACGTCGCGCGCTTCATCGCCGGGTCGGTCAACTGGTTTCTCGGCGTCCCCAATACCCGCGAGTTCCCGCACTCCGCGATCTGCCAGATCCGATTCATCCGCGACGGCGCCGATCATCGGCTTGGCTCGGGCTTCTACGTGGGCCGCAACCTGGTGGTCACTGCCGCGCATGTCGTGGCCGCCGCGGAGCGAGCGGGCGTCACGCAGCTCGTGGTGGTTCCGGGCAAGAACGGTGAAGGTACGAGCCGCGACGCCGAGTTCCTCGGCCGCACGACGGTGCCGCTCCAGGCTTCGCGGGTCATCAAGCACGAGCGCTTCCGCAGCGCCGGTGATGCCTTCGACATCGCGGTCATCAAGGTCGACCTCAACGCGCCGGGCGGCAAGTGCTTCCGGATGGCGGACTTCGCGAGCCCGGTCGATCAGCGCGTGGCGGTCTGCGGTTACGCGATGGAATCGCGCGGCAGCGGACTGATCCACCGCCTCGTCAACCGCACGATCAATCCCGATCGACAGCACATGCACGGCGGTGGGATCCGCCAGCTCATCAACGGCGGCGAGACCGTGCTCTACGACATCCAGACGCTGGCGGGAACCAGCGGCTCGCCGGTGTTCCAGGTGTCGAGCGGCGATCGGCCCACGGCGACGGCCTACGCGGTCCATTCCGACAGCGAGGATGGCGCCCACAACCGCGGCTGCCGGCTCACCGACGCGAAGATCGCATGGATCCGCGCCAAAGCGCGCCAGCTCAGCGCCGCGGTGGGCATGAGCACGGACGACGGCGGCGACGAGAGCACGAGCAATGGCGCGCCGGTGGTCGAGGCGCAGGAGATCCTGCTCGACCCGCCGTACCGCAGTAACGATCCCGCGCAGTCGCTCGTCGACCACGTGCGCCTCCTGGCCTCGGCCGTTCCATGGTTCCTTGGCGTGCCGAACACGCGTGGCTTCCCGCACAGCGCGATCTGCCAGTTCCGCGGCGCCACCAGCAGCGGCGATGATGGTTTCGGCAGCGGTTTTTACATCGGTCGGAACCTCGTGCTGACGGCCAAGCACGTCGTCGACGGCGGGCCCGCGCAGCTGATCCTCGTGCCCGGCAAGAACGGCGCCGGCACCGGTGCGGCCAACGAATTCCTCGGCCGCTTCACCGTCCCCAACACGAATGCCAACGTGCGCAAGCACCCGACCTTGGACCTCGCCATCGTCAAGGTGCCGAACAACGCGCCGGGCGGGCGCTGGTTCGCCATCGAGGAGCTGACGCAATCGCGCCCGTGGGGCGTGGCGGTCTGCGGCTACTCGATGGCCTCGAACAACACCGGGCTCGTCCATCGCCTCGTCAACCGCACGATCGACCCGGACAAGCAGCACCTGCACGGCGGCCGGATCATTTCGATCAACGACGGCGACGGCTCGTTCGCCTACGACATCCAGACCCTCGGCGGCGCCAGTGGCTCGCCGGTGTACGAGGTCGTGCCGGGCAGCCGGCCACGCGTGGTCGCGGTTGGCGTGCACGTCAGCAACAACGATCGCGCGACCAACCGCGGCATGCGACTGACGCAGGCGGTGATCACCTGGATCCGCCAGCAGGCGAACAGCTTGAGCGCCGCGGTAGGCCTCGGCTTCGATGGCGACGAGTATGCGGATGCGCTCGGCGACGCCGAACCCTACACGGAAGACGGCTACCGCGAACCGGAGCCGGCCGCGCAGGGCTTGGACGGCGATGCGGCGACGGGCCGCGTCGAGGATGAGGCCGACACCCACGCGGAAGCGCAGCAGATTCCCGGCACCGAGCTGCGTCCGGTCGATATCAAACTGCGCACCTTCATTCCGTCGCCGGCGATCTACGCCGACCTGCCAATGCGCACCGACCGCGCCTTCAGCGGCGACGGCCGCGGTTTCCAGTACAGCGGCGGAACCAGCCGCGCCGAGATCCACGCGCGCTTCGAGTTCAGCAACGGCAGCAGCGGCAGCCGTCCGCGACTGACGGTGCTCGACCGCCACTGGGGCGAGAGTCTCGAGTACAACACCAGCGACGTCGTCGCCGTTTCGGGCAAGCCCGCGTGGTGGCGGGCCGTCCGCAGCGGCGCGCGCCCCATCGATCGCGGGACCCACGCCGCCACCGCGAGCAACCTGCGGGCGCAGCTCGGCGGCAGTTCGCACGAGGGCATCTACTCGATGGCCGAAGGCAGCGTGGTGGTGGGCCTCGGCGTCGAGGGCGCACTGCCCCTGCTGAGCTTCTCACCCGACATCGACGTGAACCTGTACGTCCACCTGCGGGTGCGCAACCAGAAGGTCCAGGCCAAGGTGCGCGGTTCGCATGACGGCTTCCCGGCGAGCGAGATCTACGTCAACCAGGTCCGCGTCTACAGCTACGACCCGGTGGCCGCTGGCAACGGGCCGACCGCACTGGTCGGTACCGGCAACTGGGACATCAACGTCGATACGCCGTGGACCGACGTCGGCGACGCCAGCGACGTGCGGATCATCGGCCCGGTGCGCATCCAAGGCGCCGACAGCGAATCCTTCAGCGCCGACGACGCGGCCGCGGAAGCCTTCGCGATCCCGCTCGACCCCGGCCCCGGCGGCCGCAGCATCTCGGCCGCGGCGCTGCAGCGCGGCGATCTGATCGTCTCCACGGCGCGGCACCCTGTGTCGTACGCGATCCGCGCGGGGACCGTGTCATCGGTGAGCCACGCGATGCTCTACGTCGGCGACGGTCACGTGGTCGAAGCGGTCGGCAGCGGCGTGCGTCGCGTGCCGCTGGCGACGGCGCTCTCCGGCGCGATCCTCGCGGTGGCTTACCGCCGCAGCGGCATCACGTCGGCACAGGCGCAGGCGGTGGCCGACTTCGCCGCGCGCCAGGTTGGCCGCCCGTACAACTACACCGGTGCGGCGCGCCACGCGGTGCGCATCACCCACCCGATCCTGAGCCGCATCGCCGAGGCCATCGCCCGCGGTGCCGGCGTGCGCCGCGACGAAGCCGCGTCGTTCTTCTGCTCCGAACTGGTCTATGCCGCCTTCGAGGCGGCCCACGTGCCGCTGTCGACGACGCCGGCCGCCGATGGAACGCCGGCCAGCCTGCCGAGCCTCTTGGGCGGCACGCTGGGCTACGTCGGAC
>JBOFQO010000192.1:0-2033 GCA_051660925.1 Silanimonas sp.
AGGCCGATGCGCAGGCCCTGGCCGACGCCCAGGCGCAAGCCGACGCCGCGCGCCTGGCCGCCGAGGCGCAGCGCACCGAAGCCTCGCGTCGAGACGCGACGCCGGGCGCTGCCGACGCGACGGTTCGCCCGACGCCGCCGGCAACGAACTCGCGCCCCGCTCCGACGACGGGCGCCGCCACGGCGCCGGCACCCGCGGCGCGCCCGCCGCCCACGCGCGCCGCGCCGGCCGCGACGGCCGCGCGCCCCACCGCAACGAACCCGCCCTCCACGCCACCCTCCCCGGGGACGGCCACCACGGCCCGCGCCTTGCTCCAGCGCGTGCCACCGCGTTTTCCCGAGGCGGCCGCGCGTCGTCGCCTCGAAGGCAGCGTCGAAGTGCGGGTATCGATCGCCGCCGACGGTCGCGTCGAGAACGTCGACGTGATCCGCGCCGACCCGCCCGGCGTGTTCGACCGCGAGGCCGTACTCGCCGTCCGCCGCTGGCGCTACGCCCCGGCCGACGCGCCCAGCGAGGCGCGCGTCGTCCTGACCTTCAAGCGGCCCTGAGACCCAGCGCCACCTCTCGTGGCCCATCGGCACGTTGCCGAGGCCGACACGACGGGTCATTGACGCGCTGCAATGTAAAAAGCCGTCGTCAACCGTGCCGAACGTCACGCCTTCGTATTGACAGAAAGCTAACGGACGCCGGAGGCTGGCTTCTCCCTCTACCCGGCTGGAAAACCCATCGTGCTCGCTTCGTCGATCCGCAAGCCCTCCGCCGCGCTGGCCGCTGCCCTCGCCATCGCCCTTGGCCTGTCCGCGTGCTCGCCGGCGTCCGAAGAGCCTGCGCCGGCCACCCCCGCCACTGCGCCGGCGGCCGCGCCCGCCACCGTCGACCAGGCGGGGCAAGCCGCTGAAGCGGCCGAAGCCACGGCCAGCGCACTCGCCAATCTCTCCGAGGCCGAGCTGCGCGAGAAGGGCAATACCGCCCTGCGCGAGCAGCGCCTCTACGCCCCGGCCGGCGACAACGCCATGGAGTACTACCTGGCGCTGCGCCAGAAGTCCGCCAAGCCGGACGTTTCGGCCGAATCGGCCCTGATCGACCTGATGCCCTACGCGCTGATCGCTTCCGAGCAGGCGATCAACGAGTCGAACTTCGGCGAAGCCGAGCGCCTGCTCGAACTGATGGCACGCACCGACCCGGAGGCGCCGTCGCTGAATCGTATCCGCGACGCCATCGCCGGCGGCCGCACCGCCGCTGCCGATCGTGAGCGCCTGGACGCCGAGCGCGCCGAGCGGGAACGCTTGGCCGCCGAGCAGCGCGCCCGCGAAGAGGCCGCGGCCGCCGCGACGGCCGCTGCCGCGCCAGCGCCTGCACCGGTCGAACCGACGCCGGCGCCCGCTGAGCCGACCCCGGCACCCGCTGAGCCGACGCCCGCGCCGGTGGCCACGGCGCCGGCCACCCCGCCGCCCGCCGCCGCACCCGCGCCGGCTCGCACCGGTGGCGCGCCGCGTCCGATCAGCACGCCGCAACCGCCCTACCCGCGCGAAGCGGCCCGCACCCGCGCCTCCGGCAGCGTGACCGTGCAGTACACGATCGGCGCCGATGGCCGCGTCATCAATGTCGAAGTGCTGCGCGCCCGCCCGCGCGGCATGTTCGAGCGCACGGTGACGCAGACGGTGTCCGGCTGGCGCTTCGAGGCTACCGGCGAGACCAGCACGCAGACGCGGACCTTCGATTTCCGCATGTAAGCGGCGGAAGGCATCGTTCGATGAAAAAGCCCGGCGTACGCCGGGCTTTTTTTGTCGCATCGCACGCGCGGCGCCAGCGCCGTGCGTAGGGTCAGGCCGAGATCGCCAGCTGCTCGCGGTGGTAGAGCCGCGCGGCGATCAGCCACAGCAGTGCGCCGAGACCGAAGCCCGCGCCGATGTAGGTCATCCACTGCAGGCCGGTCACCGTCTCCTGGCGAAGCACCATCAGGATCAGCTGGTTCTGCGCGAGGAAGGGCGTGGCGAACATCCACAGCGCATTCTTCACCGGATTCACCAGCA
>JBOFQO010000193.1:0-2568 GCA_051660925.1 Silanimonas sp.
CCCCCCCGCGCCGCGCTCGATCAGTCGGCCGACGCTGCCGGGGCTTTGCCGGCGCTCTTGCGTGTGGCCTCGCGCGTCTTGCCGCGCTTGTCGGCCGTCGAGCGCTTGAAGCGGATCGACTCGTTGCCCGTCTCCACGATGTGGCAGTGGTGCGTCAGGCGATCGAGCAGCGCGGTGGTCATCTTCGCGTCGCCGAACACCGTGCTCCACTCGGCGAAGTCCAGGTTGGTGGTGACCATCACGCTGGTGTGCTCGTAGAGCTTGGACAGCAGGTGGAACAGCAGCGCCCCGCCGGCCTGGCTGAAGGGCAGGTAGCCCAGCTCATCCAGGATCACCAAGTCCAGCCGCAGCAGCGTGCCGGCAATGCGCCCGGCCTTGCCCTGCGCCTTCTCCTGCTCCAGCGCGTTGACCAGATCTACCGTGCTGTAGAACCTCACTCGCTTGGCGTGGTGGGTGATCGCCTGCACGCCGATGGCCGTGGCCAGGTGGGTCTTGCCCGTGCCCGGCCCGCCGAGGAACACGACGTTGTGCGCTTGCTCGACGAACTCGGCTGTGGACAGCTTGGTCACCAGCGCACGATCCACCGGCGAGACCTCGAAGTCGAAGCCCGCCAGGTCGCGGTGCACCGGGAACTTGGCCGCATTCAACTGGTAGCTCACCGAGCGCATCGCGCGGTCGCCGGCCTCGGCGGCCAGCAGGTGTTCGAGCAGCCAACGTGATCCTTCGGCACCAGCGGCATCCTGATCGAGCAGCTCACTCCAGGCCTGCGCCATGCCGTGCAGGCGCAGTTGCTTGAGTTCGGCGACCACGTCACGTTGCATCACCTCACGCATGGTCGACCTCCTGCGGGGCGGCACCGCGCAGCGCGTCGTAGCGTGCGGTGTCGGCCAATGGCGGTGTCTTGGCACGCAACGCCGTGGCTGCCGTCTCGGGCGTGGGCGCGGCGTTCAGGCGACCGAGCACGTTGAGCACATGCTCGGCGCTGACCCGCCCTGACGGCGGCGCCGCCTCCAGCGCCAGCTCCACGGCCACCAGCAACGCATCGAGGCCGGCCTTGGGCACGCGGGCCAGCACCTGGGCCATCAGCCGCTCGCCACCGTCTTCGCGCAGCAGCACGCGGCGCAGCCGTTGCAGCGGCGCGGGCAGGTCGGCGAACGGTGCGCCGTTGCGCAACGCACCGGGCTTGCGCTGCACGAGCGGGATGTAGTGCTGCCAGTCATACGCCGTCTTGCCCCGGTCGGCCAGGCGCGCATGCTCGGCCACGACAGCTTGATCGAACACGATGGCCAGGCGGCCCGGGTACAGCCGCGTGCTCACCGTCTGCCCCGCGAGCTCGCATGGCGCCGAGTAGCGGTTGCCCGCCACCGATACCAGACAGGTGCTCGACACCCGCGCGAGCTTGTGCACGTAGCCGTCGAACGGCGCTTGCACCGCGAGCAGGTGTTCGCGCTCGAGTTCGAGCATCTCGGCCACCGTGAAGCGGCCGTGCTCGGGGTGGCGCAGTTCGCTCCATAGCTGCCTGCAGCGTTCGCTCAGCCAGGCGTTGAGTTCGGCGAAGCTGGCCCAGCGGCGCTGCAGCGCTTCGAGCCAGATGCGCCGGCGACTGTCCTGTACGTTCTTCTCCACCACGCCCTTCTCCCAGCCGGCAGCGACGTTGCAGAACTCGGGCTCGACGAGGTAGTGCGCGCACATGGCGGCGAAGCGCGCGTTGACCTCGCGGCCCCGGCCCTTCTTGACGCGATCCACCGCCGTCTTCATGTTGTCGTAGATGCCCCGGCGAGCCACGCCGCCGAGTGCGGCGAAGCCGCGGTTGTGGGCATCAAACAGCATCTCGTGGCCCTGGCCTGGATAGGCCACGAGCCAGAACGCGCGCGACGCGCACAGCTTCATGTGCGCCACCTGCGCGCGGTAGTAGATGCCGCCGATGACCAGGCCTTCCTCGCTCCAGTCGAACTGGTAGGCCTCACCGAGCTCGAAGGCCAGCGGCACGAAGGCCGCGCCGGACACCGCACCCGCACGGGCGCGCCAGCGGCGCACGAAGTCGGTCACGCGGGTGTAGCCGCCTTCGTAGCCTTGGGCCTTGATCTGCGAATACAACGCCTTGGCGGTGCGGCGCTCGTGCTTGGGACGCCGTGCGTCGGCAGCCAACGCCTGTTCGAGTGCCTCGTGGAACGGCGCGAGCTTGTTGGGCCGCCCGGTGCGCCGGTACTTGGGCTCGACCAGCTCGCCGCGCAGCCACTTGGCCACCGTGTTGCGCGACAGGCCCGTGATGCGCGCAATCTCGCGCTCGCTCTTGTGCTCGCGGCGGTGCAGCCGTCGAATCCATCCGATCTGATCCATGGTGATCACTCCTGGCTCCCCGCTGCACAAAAACGCAGCAGGGTAGGTTGAACACCTGGCTCAGTCTTGGATCGGCACAGTCCTTAGAAGTGGCTCAGTTTTCGGTCGGCGCCAACACATCTGGATGTTGCCTCGCCTGTTGAGGACGCAACTGATGGGTGGACGTCTTGTCGTTGTTGGCGCATTACTCTGGAATGCGGCACTGGTCGCAGGGCTGGGTGCGATCGC
>JBOFQO010000194.1:0-1222 GCA_051660925.1 Silanimonas sp.
GACCTCGGCGACGCGGTGCGTGAGGGCCAAGTGCTGGCGGTCATCAGCGCGCCGGAGATTGATGCCGCGCTGGTGCAGGCCCGGGCCGAAGCCAACGTTGCGCGCGCCGACGCGCGGCTGGCGCAGGTGAACCGCGAGCGCGCCGAAGCCGTCATCGCCCGCGGCGCGATCTCGCAGGAAACGCTGACCACCCGCGTGGCAGAGCACGAGCGCGCGGTGGCCGCGGCGCGGGCCGCCGACGGGAACGTGGCGCGCTGGCAGCGCACACAGGGCTTCCAGACCATTCGCGCGCCGTTCGCCGGCACCATCACCGCGCGCCACGTCGAGCGCGGCGACCGCGTCACCGGCGACCAGGCCGGCGGCGCCACGCCGCTGTTCGAGATCGCTCGGCTCGACCGCCTGAGAGCGGCCATCGACGTGCCGCCCGCCGCTGCGCTGCAGGTGCAGGACGGCCTTGCGGTGGCGCTGCAGTTCAACGAGCTGCCAGGCCGCACGTTCGAAGCCACCATCACGCGCCGCGCCGGCGTCATCGACCCGGCGCGCGGCACCATGCGCGTCGAACTCGAACTCGACAACGCCGAAGCGAAGCTGCCGGCGGGCCTCGTCGGTGAGGCGCGGGTGTCGCTGCCGGCGCCGGCCGGCGCCAGCCTCGTGCCCACCAACGCGATCGCGCTGCGCGAGGGCCGCGCCACCGTCGCGCAGCTCGACGACGGCGACGTGCTGCGCTTCGTGCCGGTGACGGTGGGCCGCAACCTCGGCGCGCAGGTGGAGGTGCTGGCCGGCCTCGCGCCCGGCACGCGCGTGGTGCTGGCGCCGAACGCGCTGCTGAAGGACGGCGACGCGGTGCGCGTCGCGGCAGCTCAACCTCCAGTTGCCGTGACAAGATGACCGATCAACGCCCGCGCCGCCGCGCTGCGGTGCCGCTCGGCGGGGTACAGCAGGTGGAAGGCGCGCGAGCGCCCCGCGCACTGCGGCAGCACCTCGAGCAGTCGACCGTCCGCGAGTGCGGCGTCGACCACGAAGCGATAGGTCTGCGTGATGCCGGCGCCCGCCTCGGCCAACGCGACGCAGGCCAGCACGTCGCCGGCGACCTGCCACGGCGGTGACGCGGGCGACCACTCGACATCGACGCCGTCCACGCGCAGCCGCCACGGAATGACGCGGCCGGTGCTCGGCAACACGAACGGAATGCTGTCGTGCGCGTCGAGCGCGTCCACGTCCT
>JBOFQO010000195.1:0-7017 GCA_051660925.1 Silanimonas sp.
AGACGGCCTGGGAAGAGGTGACCTTCAGCGACCCGGCGAAGTCGCCGATCTCCTACGCGAGCCCGGCCGCGGCGGTCTGATCGCCCTGCGGCGGTTCCGAGGTCGGCGCGCAAAGCGTGTCGAGGCTCACAGAGTGTCCTGAAGCCCGCCGGCCAGACCGGCGGGCTTCCTCTGTTTGGCCTCGGCTTCACCGATTGTTAGCGGTTTTTTAACGACCCGTCCGTAGACTCCGTTTTCCCGTCCGCAAGGCCGGGGGCCCGGCCGCTTGCGGCCAGGCGTAGGAGTTGGGCCTTGAGGTCAGGGTCTGCAACGGATTGGGCGGCAGCTTCGAGCGTGGCTCGGGCTTTCGCCGAGAGCGGTGCCCCCGGGCGGTCCGGCAACGGCGCGTCAGGTGGCACCACCTTGAGGGTCACCGACCGGGCTTCGATGCCGGCCGCATCGGCCGCCGCCAGCAGCAAGGCGGTGTCCATGCGCAGCCGAGCCTTCCAGGCCGGGGAGGGGACCACCACCACCATGGTTCCGCGGTCGACGTTCGCCAGGCGCACCTGCCCGGCCAGCGCCGGCGGCAGATGGCGGCGGAAGCGCTGGTCGGCGGCGTCCAACCACTGGGCGCGGGCGACCAACGCGGCGAGGTCGCCTTCCGCGACCCACTGGCCCGCGGGCCGGGGGACGCTGGGGGCGGCGGACGCCGATTCCGTCGAGTTGCGATTTCTGGATCGAAGCATGCTCAACATCATCGTCGTTTCCCGCAGCCTTCGCGCGCCCTGGACGTTCAGTCTCGAATCGGCGCGCAATCGCTGGAAGCTTGCTGGCGCTGCCACGGGCGTCGTCGTTGCCATCGGACTTCTCGGTGCCGGCATCGGTCACTGGATCTCCGGCGGTGACGCCGCGCTGGCGCCGCTGCGTGCCGAGATCGTCGCCAGCCGCGCGGCCGTGGAGGCGGCGCGGGCCGAAGCCCAGCGCGACGTCAACGCGATGGCCGTGCGCATCGGCGAATTGCAGGCGCAGGCCAACCGGCTCAACGCACTCGGCCACCGCCTGACCGCGATGGGCCAGTTCAAGGACGGCGAGTTCGACTTCAGCGAGCGGCCCGCGATGGGCGGCCCGGAAAACGACGCCGCGCCGCAGGACCTCTCGGTCGTGCTCGGCAGTGTCGAGACGCAGTTTGCCGACGCCGAGAAGCAGCTCGACGTGCTTGGTGCCCTGCTCGAAGGCCAGGAGCTGGCCGAATCGTCGAAGCCGACGCGCACCCCGGCGCCGGGCTACATCTCCTCGGGCTTCGGCGTACGGGCCGACCCGTTCACCGGCGGTCGCGACCATCACATGGGCGTCGACTTCGACGCCAACTACGGTGATCCGGTGACGTCGGCAGCGAACGGCATCGTCAGCTTCGCCGGCTGGAAGAACGGCTACGGCAACACCGTGATCGTCGATCACGGTGACGGCTACCAGACCCTTTACGGCCATAACCAGCGCAACCTCGTGCGCGTCGGCGACGTCGTCCGTGCTGGCCAGGAGCTGGCCAAGGTCGGATCGACGGGCCGCTCGACGGGTGCCCACCTGCATTTCGAAGTGCACGTCGATGGCCGCCCGGTCAACCCGATGGCCTACCTGGAGCGGATCCGGGGCTGATCGCCCGACGCGGCGGGCCCGACGCTCGCTTGATTTCCGCCCCGATCGCCACCAGCTAGAATATGCGGCTGCCCTCCGGCGGCCGCACTCGTTTCTGGCGGCCTCTCGGCGCGCCCCTACAGCCTGAAGACCCGTCCATGCTCAATCGCCTCCTCACCGCCCTGTTCGGCAGCCGCAACGAGCGACTCGTCCGCCAGCTCTCGAAGTCCGTTGTAAAGATCAACGCGCTCGAAGCCAGCCTGAAGGACCTCGACGATGCGGCGCTGCAGGCCAAGACGGTGGCGTTCAAGGCCCGCGTGGAGAAAGGCGAGACGCTCGACGCGCTGCTGCCGGAGGCCTTCGCGGTCTGCCGAGAGGGCGCGCGGCGGTCGCTCGGCATGCGCCACTACGACGTGCAGCTGATCGGCGGCATGGTGCTGCACGCCGGCAAGATCGCCGAGATGCGCACCGGCGAAGGCAAGACGCTGATGGCGACGCTGGCCGTGTACCTCAACGCGCTGTCCGGCAAGGGCGTGCACGTGGTGACGGTGAACGACTACCTCGCGCGCCGCGACGCCGCGTGGATGGGCAAGCTCTACAACTACCTCGGCCTGTCGGTCGGCGTGGTGTGGCCGGGCATGCCGATGGCTGACAAGAAGGCCGCTTACGCCGCCGACATCACCTACGGCACCAACAACGAGTTCGGCTTCGACTACCTGCGCGACAACATGGCGCTGCGCAAGGAAGACCGCTACCAGCGCGGCCTGAACTTCGCGATCGTCGACGAGGTCGATTCGATCCTGATCGACGAGGCGCGCACGCCGCTGATCATCTCGGGGCCTGGAGATGAATCGCCGGAGCTCTACGTCAAGGTCAACAAGATCGTCCCGAGCCTCGTGCGCCAGTTGGCCGAAGACGCCATCGGCGACTACTGGGTCGACGAGAAAGGCAAGCAGGTGCATCTGTCCGAGCAGGGCATGGAGCACGCCGAGGCCCTGCTGCGCGCCGCCGGCATCCTGCAGGGCGACGACAGCCTGTACGCCGGCCACAACATCGCCGTCGTGCACCATCTGAACCAGGCGCTGCGCGCGCACGCGATCTTCCAGCGCGACGTCGACTACATCGTCCGCAATGGCGAAGTGGTGATTGTCGACGAGTTCACCGGTCGCACCCTGGCCGGGCGCCGCTGGTCGGACGGCCTGCACCAGGCGATCGAAGCGAAGGAAAACGTGCCGATCCAGCGCGAGAACCAGACGCTGGCGTCGATCACCTTCCAGAACTACTTCCGCATGTACGGCAAGCTCGCCGGCATGACCGGCACCGCCGACACCGAGGCCTTCGAGTTCAACTCGATCTACAACCTTGAGGTGGCGGTGATCCCGACGCACCGGCCGATGATCCGCAAGGACATGCCGGACCTCGTGTTCCTCAACCGCAAGGGCAAGTACCTCGCGGTCATCGAGGACATCAAGGAGCGCCACGCCAAGAGCCAACCGGTGCTGGTCGGCACCACCTCGATCGAAACCTCCGAGCTGATCAGCGAGCAGCTGAAGGCGGCCGGCATCGCGCACGAGGTGCTCAACGCCAAGCAGCACGAGCGCGAGGCGCACATCGTCGCCCAGGCCGGCCAGCCGGGCGCGGTGACCATCGCCACCAACATGGCCGGCCGCGGCACCGACATCGTGCTCGGCGGCAGCCTCGAGGCCGAGTTGCACGCCGCCGGCGAGATCGACGATGTCGCCAAGGCGCGCCTGAAGTCCGAGTGGCAGGCCCGCCACGACGCGGTCAAGGCCGCGGGCGGCCTGCATATCATCGGCACCGAGCGCCACGAGAGCCGCCGCATCGACAACCAGCTGCGCGGCCGCTCGGGACGCCAGGGCGATCCGGGTTCGTCGCGCTTCTACCTGTCGCTCGAAGATAACCTGATGCGTATCTTCGCCAGCGACTGGGTGCAGAAGGCCATGCAGCGCATGGGCATGAAGGACGACGAGGCCATCGAGAGCGGCCTCGTGACCCGCCAGATCGAGAATGCGCAGCGCAAAGTCGAGGCGCACAACTTCGACATCCGCAAGAACCTGCTCGACTTCGACGACGTCGCCAACGACCAGCGCAAGGTGGTCTACGAGCAGCGCAACGAGCTGCTCGACCAGGGCGAGATCCACGAGACCATCGGCGCGATTCGCGACGACGTGCTCGCTGTGCACACCCGCAAGTACGTGCCGGCGCAGTCGATCGACGAGCAGTGGGACCTGCCGGCGCTGGAGAACAGCCTGCGCGACGAGTTCGGCATCCAGGTCGATGTCCGCGGCGCGATCACGGCCGGTGCCGAGCTGGACGACGAAGGCGTGATGACGAAGGTGGTCGAGGCCGGCCGCGTGCACTTCGCCGGCAAGGAAGCGCAGCTCGGGCCGGACTTGATGCGCCAGCTCGAGAGCCAGGTGATGCTGTCGATGCTCGACCAGAACTGGAAGGAGCATCTGGCGCGCATGGACTACCTGCGTCAGGGCATCCATCTGCGCAGCTATGCGCAGAAGCAGCCGAAGCAGGAGTACAAGCGCGAGGCCTTCGAGCTCTTCGAGGAGATGCTCGACAAGGTGAAGCGCGACATCGTGACCCTGCTCGCCCGCGTGCGCATCCGCAGCGAGGAAGAGGTCGCGGCGATGGAGGCCGAAGAGCGCCGTCGTGCCGAGGCGCAGGCCCGCGCGATGCAGTTCCAGCATCCGGAGACCGGCAGCTACTCCGCCGACGAGGAAGCCGCCGACGTGCGCGAGGAGCAGCAGCGCCTCGCCCGCCTTGCCGCCGCCTCGGGTACGGCCGTTGGCACCGCCGGCCAAGCCATCGGCCGCAACGACCCGTGCCCCTGCGGCTCGGGCAAGAAGTACAAGCACTGCCACGGGCAGGCGTAAGCGCGACCTGTCGCCCGCGGGCCGGGTGATGGGCGCGCCGCTCCACGTCGTCGCTGCGGTGCTGCGCGATGCGCAGGGCCACGTGCTGCTGGCCCGTCGCCCCGAAGGCAAGGCCGACGCCGGGCTGTGGGAGTTCCCCGGCGGCAAGCTGGAGCCGGGCGAAAGCGCGTTCGACGCGCTGCGGCGGGAGCTTCGCGAGGAGCTTGGCATCACGGTCATCGCGGCCGAGCCCCTGATCCGCGTGCCCGTCGTTGCCGCCGCGATGTCGTCGTTGCCGCCGCTAACGGTCGAGGGCCGCGTCGTGCGGCTCCACCTCGACACTTGGCACGTCAGTGCATTCACGGGCGATCCCATTGCTCATGAGCACGCCGACCTGTCATGGGCGGCGCTCGTCGACCTCGACCGTTACCCGATGCCCCCGGCGGACCGGCCCGTCGTTGCGGCGTTGCGCGACCCGAGCCTCGTCCTCGTCACCCCCGAGCCCGGCGACGGCCCCGACGCCGAGCGCGCGTGGCTCGCCACGATCGAGCGCGCCCTCGCGGGCGGGATCCGCCGCCTGCATCTGCGCGTGGGCGACGACCGAACCGCGCTGCGCGCACGGCTTGCTGCCGAGCTTGCCCCGCGCTGCCGGGCTGCCGGCGCCTTGCTGTATGTGCATGGCGACGCCGCGCTGGCCCAGGGCCTTGGCGTCGGCCTGCACTGGCGCGCCTCGCAGCTGCGAGCCCCCGAGGCGGCCGAACTCACGCGACGCCATCGCGACGCGGGGCTTCGGGTGTGTGCCGCGGTGCACGACGCCGACGAGCTGGCGCTGGCCGAAGGGCTTGGGGTCGACGACGTGCTGCTCGGGCCGGTGCAGGCCACCGCCACGCATCCGGGCCAGGCGGAGCTGGGCTGGGCGGCCTTCGAGCGGCTCCGCGCCCTCACGGCGCTGCCAGTCATCGCGCTGGGCGGGCTCCGGCCCGATGACCTCGCCGAGGCGCGCCGGCACGGCGCGCAGGGCGTGGCAGGGATCCGAGGGTTGTGGCCCGGCGGGTAAGCCCCGACGATGGGTGTCAGCGCGGCCCGTACCGCACGTCGAGCCGCCCCGTCGCGTCGGTGAGATCGCCCATCGCCCCGAGGTTAACGATCACGTCGTCGGCCAGCGCCAGCCGCTGTGCGCGGGTGGCCTGCGCGGTGATCATCCGGTCGGCCAGTGCGGCGTCGACCCCGTCCCGGGCCATCAGCCGGGCGCGCTGCACCGCCACGGGCACGTCGACGACCAGGATGCGGTCGAGCATTGGCCAAGGGGCGCGGCCGCCGCCTTCGGCGAGCAGGGGGATGTCCAGCACGACGTAGGGCGTCAAAGCGGCGTGGGCCCGCGTGAGCATCCAGGCGCGGATGCGCGGGTGCAGCAGCGCTTCCAGGGCCTTGCGCTCGTCGGCATCGGCGAACACGCGGGTGCGCAGCGCGGCACGGTCCAGCTGTCCGTCGCCGTCCAGCACCCCGGCGCCGACGCGCTCGACGACGGCGGCCAGGCCGTCCGAGCCGGGTTCGACGACGGCGCGCGCGGCGAGGTCGGCATCGACCACGCAGCCCGGATGACGTGCCTCGAAGGCACGGGCCACGCTGGATTTGCCGGAGGCGACGCCGCCGGTCAGGCCGATCAGCGGGCGGCCCTGGGGCATCGCGACTTCAGGGCGCCGTCGCGCCCGGCGGCAGCATCAGGCCCCAGTAGAGGGCCGACAGCTCGGGGCCGAACAGGAACCAGATCCAGCCGGCGATGGCGAGGAAGGGGCCGAACGGAATCTGCGTGTCGCTGTCCTTGGCGAGCAGCTTCAGGCCGATGCCGCCGATCAGCGCGCCGACCAGCGAGGACAGCAGCACGATCGGCAGGATGGCCGACACACCGCACCACGCGCCGAGCGCCGCCAGCAGCTTGAAGTCGCCGTTGCCCATGCCCTGCCGGCCCTTGACGAGCGCGTAGGCCGTGCTGACCGTCCACAGGCTGAGGTAGCCGGCCAGCGCGCCCAGGATGGCGCTGTGTGCCGGCACGAACAGGGTCATGACGCTGGCGCCGAGGCCGAGCCACAGCAGCGGGTAGGTCAGGTCATCGAACAGGAACTTGGTGCGCCAGTCGATGCCGGCGAGCGCGATCAGCAGGCCGGTGAACACCAAGGCCGCGCCGGCGTCCAGCCCGGTGCCGAAGCGCCACACGCAGGCCGCGAACGCGAGCCCGGTGAGCAGCTCAACGATCGGGTATTGGATCGAGATCGGCGTCTTGCAGGCTCGGCACTTCCCGCGCAGCGCCAGCCAGCTGACGACCGGGATGTTCTCGTACCACGACAGCGCGTGGCCGCAGGTCGGGCAGGCCGAACCCTTGACGACGATGCCGGGCGGCTTGGGCTCGTCGGCCTCGGGCAGCTCAAGCACCTCGCGCGCCTCGCGGCGCCAGACCCACATCATCCGCGGCGGCACGCGCAGGATGACGACGTTGAGGAAGCTGCCGACCAGCAGGCCGAAC
>JBOFQO010000196.1:0-1770 GCA_051660925.1 Silanimonas sp.
ACCAGCGCGGCGTGGCGGCGCTCGGCCGGAAAGCGGCCGGAGACGTGGAGCAGGGGCGTGTGGCCGACGAGGTCGCAGAGCCCGCGCACGGTCTTCTTGTCGCGCAGCTTCAATACGTAGTCCCAGAAGCGCGGCTGCGCGTCCTTGAGCTTTCGGGCCAGTGCGATCAGCGCGCGCACGTCGCTCAACGCTTCGTGCGCCATGCCCTCGCGTGCGTCGTTGGCCTTGGCGAGCTCCTCGAGCTTGAAGCTGGTGAAGCCGTCCTCGCGCAGCGGCCAGTCGAGCCCGTCCGGCCGCAGCGCGCGCGCCAGCCGCAGCACGTCGAGCAGGTCCCAGCGCGTGTTGCCGTTGCGCCACTCGCGTTCGTAGGCGTCGAAGAAGTTGCGGTACAAGCCGAAGCGCACGAACTCGTCGTCGAAGCGCAGGCTGTTGTAGCCGACGCAGCAGGTGCCGGAGAGGGCCATCGCCTCGTGCACGCGGGCGAAGAACTCGGCTTCGATGAGCCCTTCAGCCGTCGCGCGCTGTGGCGTGATGCCGGTGATCGCCGTGGCAATGGGCGAGGGCAGCAGGTCGGCGGCGGGTCGGCAGAACAGCGAGATGGGCGCATCGATGTCGTGCAGGTCGTCGTCGGTGCGGATCGCGGCGAACTGCGCGATGCGCGAGCGGCGCGGGTCTCGCCCGAAGGTCTCGAGGTCGTACCAGAGGAAGCTCACGCGGCGAGGTCCAGCCAGTCCGTCGGCAGGGGTGAGAGGCCCTCGACGATGCGCCCGTCGAGGGCCTCGAGGTCGACCTGCGCGAGGTCGTCGACGCCGCGCGTGGCTTCGACCAGCAGCTCGCGTTGCCAGCGACCGCGCTCGAAGGCGACCGCATACGGCGTGCGGGTAAAGCTGACCATCGAGTAGCGCGGCACGAAGCGCCCCGGATGCCGCCCCGCGAGCTGCAGCTCGAGCGCGCGCTGCCGGCGCCAGTCCGGGTTGTCGACTGAGTCGCGCATCTCGACGTAGTTCTCCAGCGCCATGGCCTGGATGGCTTCGGCATTCGGGCGGCGGTCGGCCTCGAAGGCGGCGAACGCGTCGCGGGTGTCGGCGTGCTCGGCCATCAGCCGGTCGAGGGCCGCGACGTCCTCGAAGGCGCAGTTCATGCCCTGGCCGTGGAAGGGCACCATCGCGTGCGCGGCGTCGCCGAGCAGCACCGCGCGGCCGTCAAGGTGCCAGCGCTTCAGGCGCAATGTCGCCAAGCCGCTGGTCGGGTTGTCGGCCCAGTCGGCGGCGAGGCCGGGCATCAGGGCCAGCGCATCGGGGAATTCGCGCTCGAAGAAGGCGCGCGCGCTGTCGGCGCTGGCCAGTTCGGCGAAGCTCGGGCTCGTGCCCTCGTGCGCGAGGAACAGCGTGGCGGTGAACGTGCCCTCCGTGTTCGGCAGCGCGATCAGCATGTAGCCGCCGCGCGGCCAGATGTGCAGGGCGTCGCGCACGATGCGGAAGCGGCCGCCCTCAAGCGGCGGGATCTCTAGCTCCTTGTAACCATGGCCGAGCGGTTCGAAGTGCTCGTGCAGATCGACGTGGCGCTGCATGGCCGCGCGCAGCGCGCTGCCGGCGCCGTCCGCGCCGATCAGGCTGTCGAAATCGATCCAGCGCACGCTGCGGTCGTGGTCATTGATGAGCTCGGCGCGGCGCGCGGCGAAGTCGACGTAGTTCAGGCGCTGATGGAAATGCAGGCGGGCGCCGGCGCGCTCGGCGGCATCGAGCAGCAGCAGATTGAGGTTGCCGCGGT
>JBOFQO010000197.1:0-14257 GCA_051660925.1 Silanimonas sp.
GCTTCGGCCACAGCGCCTCCGTCGCGACCCAGGCCGCCGCGCCGGCCAGTGCGCGGCGCAGCGCGCCGTGCTTTCGGCCCACCGCATGCCGCACCAGGGCGAAGGCGAAGATCTGCGGCTGCAGCAGCGGCGCGGCGACGAGGAGCGCGACGCTCGCGACGCCGGTACCGACGCCGGTGAATTGCCCGACGGCGAGCCCGCACCACCAGAACGCCGAGGCGGTGAACAGCACGCTCATCGCCAGGCCCTGCCACGCGGCGCCTCGCCATGTGTCCGCGCGCTCAAGGGCGAGCAGCCAGGGCACCAGCGCGACGACGCCGAGTGGCCAAGCGTTTTCGACGCCGGCATAGATTGCGATGAGTGCGGCGGTGGCCAGCAGTCCGGCCGGGATCGGCCAGCGCGCGCCGGCCTTCGTCGAATTCATCAAGGCATGCCGCTCCGTGGCGGGTTCAAGGCGTGCCCGGGCGCACCCAGCGCAGCGGCAGGCCGGGCGGCGCGAGCCCCGGCGGCACGACGCGATTGGCGGGCAGCGCGATGGGGCGGCCCTGCGCGTCGCGCAGCACGAGGTCGGGCGAGAACATCAGGATCGGTTCGATCGGCACGCCGTCGTCGCTCACCTGGTGGTGGCGCACGTAGCCGGGCGGCAGCTCGAAATCCGCAGGCACGGCGAGGCCTTCCAGTGGCGGGCTGGTGCCGGGCGGATTGAAGGCCGCAATGCCGGTGCGTACCCCGGCGTCGTTCAGCGCTTTGATCAGGTTCGCGGTCGAGGGCACGGGATCGCCGGGGCGGAAGTAGCTGGCGAGGTCGTCCGGATCGCCGGTCGGTGCCGGGCGATCGTGGAGCGCTGTCGCTTGCGTCGGCGCGAGCCGTCCGGCGACCTGCGTCGCGCGGTCGAAGCGCGGCGCGGTCGTCGTTTCGTGCGGCGGTTCGGGTGCGATCGCGGCCGGCGTCGTGGCCTGGGCGTCGACGGCGGGCGTCGACGCGTCGGCGGGCCACCACAGCGACGCCGTCACGCTCAGGCCGACCACGAGGACGATGCCGGCGAACAGTGTCGTTTCGAGGCCGAAGCGCGATGCCCCGGGCTTGCGCAGCACGCGCACGCCCTCGTCGTCCACGAGGGACGACGAGGACGGCCCGGTGTGGCGCGGATCGCTCACGGCATCACCGGTTCGCGACTCAGGGGCTCGCCGGGTTGTAGACCGACAGCGCCCAGCCCATCCGCTCGTGGCCGTAGGTGTTCCAGATCGGATTGCGGCCGCCGGTGATCGTCGGATAGCGCGGCGCGCCGCTGCCGGTGCTGCCGCCCCAGAGCCCAGCGCTGACCGTGCCGCCGGTGAAGGTCGGGTGCGTGTCGTCCGACTGGATGTAGTCGACGCTGCTCGATGACGACACGAAGTGCGTGTTGGCGTCGCGTAGCGTGTTGCGCAGCGTGACCGTCACGCGCTGCACGTAGTCCGCCTCGGTGTCGCCGGGCACGAAGCGCAGCGCGTCGGAGTCGACCTGGCCGTCGCCGTTGCTGTCGAAATCCGCGCCCATGTACTGCGCGAAGCTGTCGGCGCACTCGAAGCCCTTCTGGCGTGCGTACTCGCACATCCAGTAGTTCATGCGGGTGATGGCCGGCAGGAAGCGGTCGCGCAGGTTGACGGTCTGACCGGTGGCGCCGTCGCGGCAGCTGCTCTGCACGTTGTCGGCATTGAAGCCCGGGTAGTAGAGGTTGGAGATCACCTTCAGCCGGGTGTTCGGGTGCGCGTTGGCGTTGATGTAGTCCATCGCCGCCGCGACGTACGTCTTGCAGCTGTTCACCGCCGCTTCGATGCCGCTGTAGTTGCAGGTGCCGCTCTGCCCCTTGAACGCCGAGCGCGCCTGCAGGCCGTCGTTGCCGCACATCTCGAAGGTCACCACGCGCGTCGAGGCCGACTGCATCCAGGAACGCTCGGCGACGATCTTGTTCTCGTAGACGTCGCGGGCGACGGCGCCGGACTTGGCGCGCCGAATGCTCTCGATGTCGGCGTTCCAGCGTGCCGACAGGTACTCCGAATCGACCGTCGGCGCGGCCCAGCGCGCGGCGTTGGAGATCGAGCCGTTGTAGCCGGCATAGATGGAATCGCCGTAGGCAACCACGCGGTACTTCGCGGTGGTGCCCGAGCGGTCGACGGTCCACGAGACGTTCTGGTTGAGCGTACTGGCGACGGCGGGCGCGGCGATCGCGATCAACGCGAGCGCGGACACACACCGCCGCGCGGTGCGGCGAGCGAGACTGTTCATCGATTTTCCCCTGTGGCGTGGTGATCGCCGCGGGGAGGAGCCCCCGCGGGCGTCCGACGGAAACCGGAGGACCGGATTCACGATGCGGGCGCTGTCATCCCCTGGCGCACCCCAGGCATCGCGGAACGGACGCTAGCGTATGGTTCCCGCCGGGCGCAAGCCGGCGTGGCGCGTTTGATGACTTTTCCTGCCTGTTGATGCTGCTGCGCAGCAATCCTGGCGTCACATTGCATCGCACGTATGTCGTTTCGTATTGCATTGCAGCAATGCGTCGATCGGAGCACCGAGTCCCTGAGTGGAAACCCCCGGATGTCTTGGGTATTCCGCGCATTTCATGCCGAGCTAACGGACGTCGCCGGGGCTTGAGGACGAAGGTCGCTGCACCTGGCGGCGCCACGTCGTCCAGGTGACACGCCCCCCGGGCGCCATCCCCCTCAGCTTCGGAGATATCCCATGAAAACCCTCACCATCCGCCTCATCGCGCTGTCGATCGCCACGCTCGCCAGCACCGCCGCCTTCGCCGAGGAAACCGTCTGCCGCGGCACGCTTGGACCGCGCGCCTTCGACAACATCTTCGTTCCGGACAACGCCAGCTGCACGCTCAACCGCTCGCGTGCGAACGGCAACATCGTGGTCGGCCGCGGCGCCTCGCTGCAGGCCAACGGCGTCCGCATCAACGGCAGCGTCCAGGCCGAAGGCGCGCTGTTCGTCGGCATCGGCCCCAACTCGCAGATCGGCGGCAGCGTGCAGATCAAGCAGGGTGGCGGAGCCAGCATCACCGGCGCGCGCATCAACGGCGACATCCAGTTCGACGAGAACCAGCTGCCGCTCGCCGCCACCGACAACCTCGTCGGCGGCAACGTGCAGGTCGTCAAGAACAGCGGCGGCGTGACGCTGGAGCGCAACCGCATCGACAGCGCGCTGCAGTGCAAGGAGAACCAGCCGGCGCCGGTCGGCGGCCAGAACCTGGCCTCGAGCAAGGAAGACCAGTGCGCCGCGCTGTGATCCGCTGACGCTCCGTCCGCCCCGGCCTGAGTGGAAACCCTCAGGCCGGGACGGAATTCCCCCCTTCTGCACCCTTCCGTCATCCCCGACGCACCGGCGCTGTCGTAACGTCCGCGCCATTCCATCCGAGGTCCTGCCATGCGTGCCGTTATCCTCGCTTCGCTCGCCGCCGTCGCCGCGGCCCCCGCGACGCTCGCCAACACCCTGGTCAGCCAGACCGGCCCGAACTCCGTCCGCGCCGACTTTGCCCTGCCGGCCGCGGGCGATCGCATCGTGCGCGGCACGTTCTTCCTCGACTTCGAGGCCAGCAGCGGGCTGTCCCCGGCCAACCTCGCCATCAGCGCACGCCTGGTCGATCCCAGCGACCCGGCCCTGCTGGCCCGACTGCCCGGCGGCGGCGCCGGCCTCGGCGTGCCGGCGGCGTTCCCAGTCATGGTGACCGTGAGCCCCCCCCCGGGCAGCGGCTTCGGATTCACCAACGCGGCGCGCGTCGAGATGTACACGCACATGCTGCCGTACACCGTCGACTCGCCGTATCGCCTGTTCAAGGCCGAGCCGGGCGGCGTCTTCGCCGACCACACGGCGGCGATCCTCAGCGGCTCGATCCGCATGCGCGTCCGCACCGGCGGCTTCTCGGACTTCCTCGTTCTCGTTGATGCGCGCGATCCCGCCGACGCAGCGCGGGCGGCCTACGCGCGGCTGGCCGCCAAGGTGGACGACGATGACGTCCCGCCGGCCACGCGTGCGCTGCTGGAGCTCGACCTTGACGACAGCTTCGAGGAGTTCGAGGAAGGCGACTACGAGGACGCCCGCGAGGAGCTCGACATGTTCGAGTTCACCGTCGGAACAGAAGCCGGCGTCTCGCTGCCGAACGTCTGGCGCGCGCAGCGCGATCTCGACAACGTCTCGGGCACGCTCGACGCCGACGCGCTGAACCTCGACTTCCATCTCGCGCGCTTGGCCGCCGCCAGTGGCGGCAGCGGCGGTGGGGACGACGACGACGGCGACGACGACTGACGGACGTGCGCGACGCGCTGCTCCACGTCCACGCGCAGGGTCAGCCGCAGGGGCAGCATCGGCTTTCCCCCGAGAGTGCGCCGACGGTGATCGGACGCGCGCCGGACTGCGAATTGGTCATCCCGCACCCGTCTGTCTCGCGCCGGCATGCCCGCCTCCTGGCGGATGCCGACGGCTGGATGATCGAGGACCTTGGCAGCGCCAACGGCGTGCGTATCGACGGCGTCATTGTCGAGCGTCAGCCGCTCCGCGACGGCCAGTGGTTCTCGCTCGGCGACGTCTTCTGTGAGTTCCGGACGCTGCCCGCCGACGGCGGCGCGGCCGTCCAACAGCGCGAGCGCGAGGTGCGGCGGCAGTCCGGCGCGTGGCTGGCGCGAATCTCAAGGGCAACCAGCGAGGATGACCTCCTCGCGACCCTGCTCGGTGGCTGGGTGGCGCTGGCCGGCTGCCAGCGCGGGCTCTTCCTCGGTGGGCATCCCGCCGACGGCTTTCGCTGCCTTGCGTCGCGCGGGATCTCGCCGGCGCGTCTCGACAGTCCGGGCTTCGTCGGCTCCAGCGGTGCGCTGGCGCGGGCGATCGAGACGCGCGCACCGGTGATCGTTCACGATCCGGCGCTGTTCGATTGGAGTAGCCGTCGCGCCAGCATCATTGAACACGACATCCGTGCGCTATTGGTCTGGCCACTTTGCTTCGAGGACCGGCTGCTCGGCCTGGCCTACGCCGACAGCCGCGAACCGGGGAAGGTGTTCAGCGCGTTGGAGCTCGATCTCCTCGCCGGATTCATGGACGAGGCGAAGCGCGTCCTGCATGCGCGCGGCATTGAAGCGGCATTGCTCGAACTGTCACGTTGCCTAGACGTGGATGCGCGCGGCACGGCGGTGGGGGCGGTCCCCGTCGTCGCCTGGCGCCCCTGAGGCCATGGCCTTTCGGCGTTCGGCCCGCGTATGCTCGTGGCGCCCCCGACGTTCGAGGCGCGCCGCGCCGATCGGCCCCGTCGCCGTCCTGCCGCCCCCGTCGATCACCGCCCGACTCATCGCCGCCGCCATCGACCTCGATTCCACGATCCCCGGTCAGTACGCCAAAGCCGAACTCGCCGCCGGCGAGCGCGTTGCGGGCCGCTATCGCATCGAATCGTTGCTGGGCGTTGGCGGCATGGGCGTGGTCTACCGGGCCTTCGACGAAGACTTGCGCATCGACGTCGCGCTGAAGCTGCTGCGTCCGGAGTTCGGTGCACGCCCCGAATCCTACGAGCGCTTCCGGCAGGAGCTGCTGATGGCGCGGCAGGTGTCGTCGCCGCACGTCGTGCGCATCCACGATCTCGTCAGCGACGGTGAGCGGCGCCTGATCAGCATGGAGTTCGTGCCGGGCCGGTCGCTGGAGACCTGGCTCGACATCGACGGCTCACTCGGCGAGCGCGAAGCCCTTGCGGTCGCTCGCCAGGTCGCGCTGGGTCTGGCGGCGGCGCACGCCAGCGGCATCGTTCATCGCGACCTGAAGCCGGGCAACGTGTTGGTTCGACCGGACGGCCACGCGCTGATCAGCGACTTTGGCGTGGCGCGCAGCGCGGCCGCTGAGCGCCTGACGGCCACCGGGATGATGGTCGGCACGCCGGACTACGTGTCGCCCGAGCAGGCGCGCGGCGAAACGGTTGGACCACGCAGCGACCTGTACGCGCTCGGCCTGATGCTCTACGAGATGCTGGTCGGCCAGCGCGCGTTCTCGGGCGGCACCGCCGCTGAATCGCTGGCGCGACGCCAGTTCGCGACGCCGCCGTCGGTGCGCGCGCTCAAGCCCGAAGTCGCGCCCTGGGTCGACCGCCTGGTGGCGCGCTTGCTCGCGCCGAACCCGAGTCGCCGTTTCCGCGACGCGGATTCGGTGGTGGCGGCAATCGACGCGCAGCACGTCCGCTGGCGGCCGGAGTGGCGGCCGTGGATGGGACGCGCAGCGGTGGTGGTGCTGGTGGCTGGCGCCGCCGGGGTGGCGTGGCGCATTGCCAGCGAGCGCAGCGTCGACGCACCGCCGCCCACAGCGATGGTGGTGCTTCCCTTCACCGCGGCCGATGACGACGCGCCCATCGCGCTGGCCTACTCGACCCTCGTCGGCGGCCAGCTTCTCGATGGTGATCAGCCGACCGCCGACCACCGGCGGACAACGAGTGCGTTGAAACGCTTGGGCTACGACGGCGATGCCGCAGTGCGGCATGTCGATCGCGTCCTCGCCGAACTCGACGGTGCCGAGGCGCTGTCGGGCTCGCTCGAACGTCGCGAGGACACCCTGAAGATCACGCTTCGGCGCCATCGGGATGGTGAGGTCACGGAATCTGCCACGCCGTGGGTCAGCACCGATGCGATGCCGGCGGCGCTGGGCGAGGCCTTGGCTGCGCTCGGCCTCGGCGGCACCGGCTGGCGTACGCCGGCACCCACCGATGCGCGGGCGCTGGGCGCGTTCGGCCGCGGGCTGGGCCTGCGCAATGAGTCGGAAGCGATGGCCGCCTTCGCCGAAGCCGTGACGCTCGAGCCGCAGTTCGTGCAGGCGTGGCTGCACTACCTGAAGCGTGCGCGGCGCCTGTTGCCCAACGCGGAAGTGGAATCGTTGGTCGGCACCCTGCGCAGCGCGACGCGCGGCCTGCGCGGCCGCGATGTCGAGCGCCTGCGCAGCCTCGCCGCCCTCGTCGAAGGTGATGCGGAGCGCGCGGTTGAGGGGCTGTCGCGGCTCGCCGCCAGCGACCCTGACGACCACCAGACGCGCCTGCTCTACGCGGAGGCGCTCACGGGCGCCGGTCGACTCGCGGAGGCGGACGCCGAGCTGCGCACGCTGGCCGCCCTCGATCCGCAGAACGCCGAGGCGTGGCTGATGCTTGGCCAGAACGCCATCCGCGCCGGCGAGGCGCAGCGCGCTATCGACGATTACCTCGGCCCGGCTCGGCTCGCGTTCGCGCGTGTCGAGCAGGACCGCGGCGAGACCGATGCCATCAATGCGCTCGGGCTGGCCTACGACCTGCTCGGCGAAAGCGATCGCGCGATTCCCCTGTTCGACGAGGCGGCACGTCGCCGCGAAGCGCTCGGCGACCCGCGGGGTGCGGCTGGAAGCCGTCGCAACCTCGCCTTCGCCCATGCGGTGTCGGGTCGCCACGACGAGGCGGGGCGCGAGCTGGCCGTCGCGTCGACGCTGGCCGCGGCCGTCGACGACCCCGGGCTTCGTGCCGATATCGCCACGGACGCGGGGCTGTTGGCGGAGGAGCGTGGCGCCTGGGGCGAAGCCTTGCCGCACTACCGCCTCGCGCTGACGCTGCGGCAGGCGCAGGGCGACCCGGCCGGCACCGCTGCCGCATCGCTGAATCTCGGGTTCGCCTTGGCGCAGACCGGCGGCTTCGGCGATGCCGAGCCGCTGTTCGAATCGGCGAACCGCACCTACGAGGCCGCCGACGACCGGCTCGGGCGCGTGCGCAGCCTGCACGCGCTCGCGCAGCTCGATCTCGCCACCGATCGCCTGCCGGCGGCCGCGGAGCGTATCGAGAAAGCGATGCATCTCGCCTCGGAAACCAGCTTGGCGCAGGAGCGCGCGGTGCTGCACTTCGAGCGCGCTACTGTCGCGCGTCGCCGCGGCGACATTCGCAGCGCCCTTGACGAACTGCGCGAGGCGGCTGAGCAGTTCGAGCAGGCCGGCGACGTGCGCGGCCACGCGCAGAGTCGCTTGGCGATGGCCCAGGTGCACCTCGACGCGGCCGATGCTGATGCCGCGAGCCGCATCCTCGAGGTGTTTCACTTCGAGGCGCCGGCCAGCGAAGAGCAGCGCGCGCGTCTCGATTCGCGACGCGGCGAGAGTGCGCGCCTTCGCAGCGACTTGCCGGAGGCGGCGCGCTACGCCGCGTCGGCGCTGGCGATGGCGCAGCGTTCCGGCAGCCTCCCTGCGCAGTTGGAGGCGCGCGCGCTTGCGGTGCGCGTCGCGGCGTCGTCGGGCCGAGTGGCCGCGGCGCGCGAAGCACTGGAGGGCATGGATGCGGTCCTCGCGCGTTTCCCCGCCGCGGAATGGCGCTTCGAACGCAGCATCGCGGCGATCTGGGCGCTCGGCGCCGAAGAAGCGCTTTCGGCCTATCGCGCGGCGCTTGGCGACGAAGCCGTCGGCATGCACCGCTCGCGCGGCGTGGCCTTGATGGAAGCCGCCGTGGCGGCGCTGCGGCGCAGTGGCGACGCCGATGCGGCCGACCAGCTGGCCGGCGACCGCCAGGCACGCATCGATCGCGCGCGTGGGCTCGCCGCCGGCGGCGCCGGTACCAAGCCATGAGCGACGCCGCGGACGCGGGCGCGGCACTGCGTGCGCAGCTCGACGCGCTGCGCGAGGCGCAGGCACGGCTGTTCGCCGACCTCGCGCACGGCGGCGAGCGCTACCGGCAGCTGGCGCGCTCGGTGATGCGGCTGCAAGAGGAGGAGCGTCGCCGCATCGCGCGCGACCTGCACGACGGTCTTGGCCAGCAGATCACCGCCATTCTTCATCAGATCGAGCCGTTGGCCACGCAGGTTGATCTGCCGCCCGGCGTCGCGGCGCGCGCGCACCGCGCGGTCGATCTCTGCGCCCGCGCGCTGCAGGACACCCGCACGCTGGCGCGACTGCTCCGGCCAAAGATCCTCGATGACCTCGGCCTCGCCGCGGCGCTGGGCTGGCTGGGGCGAACGCTGTCCGAGGGCTCCGGTTTCGCGGTGGACATCGAGTGCGACGAGCCGTTCGACGATCTCGGCACCGAACTTACGACCCTCGTATTCCGCGCCGTGCAGGAGTGCCTGGCCAACGTCGCGCGCCACGCCGCGGCCAGCCACGTGCTCGTCGTGGTTCGGCGTCGGGGTACAGAGCTGCAGATCGTGGTCGCCGACGACGGCTGCGGTTTCGACGTCGACGCGAGGCGGCAGGCCGGCACCGGGCTGGGCAGCCTCGAAGAGCGCGTGCAGCTGTTCGGCGGGCGATGCCAGTGGATCAGCGCGCCCGGCGAGGGCACGCAGTTCCGCGCCACCCTGCCGCTTCCGGAAACGGGCGTGGTGCCGTGAGCGGCCACGTCATCCGCGTCGTCCTTGCCGACGACCACACCTTGCTCCGCCAGGGCCTGCTCGCCCTGCTGGCCGGCGACGACGCTGTGCGCGTGGTCGCGGAGACCGCCGATGGTCCCGCGACGGTCGCCACCGTGGTCGAACTGCAGCCCGATGTGCTGGTGCTCGACCTGTCGATGCCCGGCCTGCCGGGTCTTGAGGTGCTGCGGCGCGTCGGGCGCGAGAGCCCGCGCACCCGTGTGCTCGTGCTGACGATGCACGAAGAGCACGAGTACGTCGTTCATGCGGTTCGGGCCGGCGCGCAGGGCTTCCTGCTGAAGGATTCGGCGGCACATGAGCTGCTGCAAGCGGTGCGTGACCTCGGTGCCGGCCGGCGCCACTTTGGCGCGCACGCCGCCGCGGTGCTTGCACAGCAGGTGGAACAGCCGTCCGTGCCGCTCGACGATCCCTACCGAAACCTCACGAGTCGCGAGCGCGAGGTGTTCCACCTGATCATCGAGGGTGCGACGACGAAGGAGATCGCGAGGAAGCTCGATATCGCGCCGCGGACCGCCGAGAACCATCGCAACCACGTTCTGGCGAAGCTCGGCGCGCGCAACACCGCTGGCCTGCTGCGCTACGCCGCGCGGGGCAAGCTGCTCGGTTGATCCGAGACGCGCTGGTGGCCACCGGCGCGCCCCGGCTCCCCCGTTCAGTCGCGCAGGGCGACGGCCGGATAGACCTCATCTGCCGCGGTACGCGGCGCCCATGCCGCGGCGTCCCCGGTGTCCCGCAGTCCCGCCACGATCGCCGCCGAGAGTTGCGCCGTCGTCGCGGTGCCGCCGAGATCGCGCGGACGCAATGCCGGGTCGCGCTCACCGATGTCCAGCACGTCGGACACCGCCGCCTCGATCGCCTCTGCTTCGCGATGCAGTCCGAGCGAGTGCCGCAGCAGCATCGCCGCACTGAGGATGGCGGCGATCGGGTTGGCGATGCCGCGCCCGGCGATGTCCGGCGCGCTGCCGTGGATCGGCTCGTACAGACCTCGCGTGCCGTCGCCCAGCGCGGCGGAAGGGAGGAGGCCCATCGAGCCGGCGAGCATCGCCGCCTCGTCGGTGAGGATGTCGCCGAACAGGTTCTCGGTGACCACCACGTCGTAGTCGCGCGGGCGGGCAATCAGGTGCATCGCCATCGAGTCGACCAGCTGGTGCTCGAGCACCACGTCGGGGAACTCGGCGCGATGCACGCGGGTGACGGTCTCGCGCCACAGCCGCGAGGTTTCCAGCACGTTCGCCTTGTCCACCGAGGTGACCTTGCCGCGCCGCGTGCGCGCCAGTTGGAAGGCATGGCGGGCGACGCGTTCGATCTCGGCGACGCTGTACTCGCAGATGTCAACGGCGCGGTCGGCGTGGCGCTCCTTGCGGCCGAAGTAGCTGCCGCCGGTGAGCTCGCGCACGACCACGAGATCGACGCCGCGCAGCACCTCGGCCTTGATGGCCGAATGCGGCAAGGTGGCCGGGTGCGGCTTTACCGGGCGCAGGTTGGCGTAGACGTTCAGCAGTTTGCGCAAGGCCAGCAGGCCCTGCTCCGGGCGCACCGGGGCTTTCGGGTCGCTCCACTTCGGGCCGCCGACGGCGCCGAGCAGCACCGCGTCGGCGCGCTCGCAGGCGGCCGCGGTGGCCGGCGGCAGCGCCTCACCGCTGGCATCGATGGCCGCACCGCCGATCAGTGCCTCGTCGAAGGCGAAGGCGTGGCCGAAGCGCTGGCCGATACCACGCAGCACAGCGATCGCCGCGGCGGTGACCTCGGGGCCGATGCCGTCGCCGGGCAGCACGGCGATGCGGAAGGGTTTCGACTCAGGCGGCATGGCGGGCGTCTCCTCGCGCGCGTTCGAAGGCGGTGATGGCGGCGTCCTGCGCGAGCAGGTAGCCGAGCTCGTCGACACCCTCCAGCAGGCAGGTCTGGGCGAAGGCATCAAGCGGGAATTCGACGAACTCGCCGTCGGGCCAGTACACCCGGCGCTTCGCCACGTCGACCTGCAGGCGCAGGCCGGGTTGGGCCAACAGCGTGTCGACCACGGCTTCCGGCAGGACGATCGGTAGCAGGCCGTTCTTCAGCGCGTTGTTGCGGAAGATGTCGGCGATCTCGCTGCTGATCACCGCCTTGATGCCCGCGTCGAGCAAGGCCCAAGGCGCGTGCTCACGTGAGCTGCCGCAGCCGAAATTGCGGCCGGCAACGAGGATGCGGGCCTCGCGCGCCTCCGTGCGGTTCAGCACGAAGTCGGCGCGCGGTGCGCCAACCTCGTCGTAGCGCCAGTCGTGGAAGGCGTGCTGGCCGAGGCCTTCGCGCGTCGTCGTGGTCAGGAAGCGCGCGGGGATGATCTGGTCGGTGTCGATGTTGGCCCGCGGCAGGCAGGCGATCGGCGATTCCAGCGTGCGGAAGGCGCTCATGCGCTGACCTCGGCGGTGAGGGTGCGGGAAGAGGACGGTGCGGCGTCGAGGTAGGCGCGCGGATCAGCGACGGCGCCCGCCACCGCGGCGGCGGCGGCACTCGCCGGCGAGGCCAGCAGGGTTCGCGCGCCCTTGCCCTGGCGGCCCTCGAAGTTGCGGTTGCTGGTGCTGACGGCGAGCTGGCCGGGCTTCACCGCATCGCCGTTCATGGCGATGCACATCGAGCAGCCGGGCTCGCGCCACTCGGCGCCGGCGGCGCGGAACACCTCGCCTAGGCCCTCGGCTTCGGCGTCGCGCTTCACCGCGTCGGAACCGGGCACGACCAGCATCCGCACGCGTGGATGCACGCGGCGGCCGCGCAGCACGGCGGCGGCCTCGCGCAGATCCGACAGCCGACCATTCGTGCAACTGCCGACGAACACGACGTCGACCGGCTGGCCGGCCAGCGCCGTGCCGCCTTCGAAGCCCATGTACGACAGCGCACCGACGGTCTCGGGCGCGGCGGCTGGCAGCGCGGCGTCGACGGCCACGACCTGGCCCGGATGCGTGCCCCAGCTCAGGGTTGGTTTCACCTCGCTGGCATCGATGCGAACCTCGCGGTCGAAGCGCGCGCCGTCGTCGCTGCGCCACCGCCGCCAGGTCGTCGCCGCGATGTCGAAGGCCGCGCCCTGCGGCACGCGTTCGCGACCTCGCAACCAGTCGATCGTGATGTCGTCGACACCGATCAGCCCGGCGCGTGCGCCCGCCTCGATGCTCATGTTGCAGACCGTCATGCGCTCCTCCATCGACAGCGCCTCGATGGCCGGGCCGCGGTACTCGATGACGTGGCCCGTGCCGCCGGCGACACCGATGCGGCCGATAATGTGCAGGATCAGGTCCTTGGCACTGCAGCCCGCGGGCAGGCGGCCCTCAACGGTGATCGCCATCGACTTGGCTTTGCGCTGCAGCAGGCACTGCGTGGCCATCACGTGACCGACCTCGCTGCTACCGATGCCGAAGGCCAAGGCTCCGAACGCGCCGTGCGTGGCCGTGTGGCTGTCGCCGCAGACGATGGTCATGCCGGGCTGCGTCAGGCCCCGTTCCGGCCCGACCACGTGGACGATGCCGCGCTTGCCGCTGTCCCAGTCGAACAGCTCGACGCCCTGCGCGGTGCAGTTGCTGCGCAGCGCCTCGACCTGCGCTTCGGCCTGAGGCGTGATCCAGGCGCGCTGGCCCTGCGCGTCGGGCGCCGCGGTCGGCGTGCTGTGGTCGAGGGTGGCGACGTGGCGCTCCGGGCGGCGGATCTTCAGATCGCGCGCCGCGAGTTCGGCGAAGGCCTGCGGGCTGGTCACCTCGTGCAGCAGGTGCAAATCGATGTAGAGGATCGCCGGCGCGCGCTCGGTTTCCGAACGCACGAGATGCGCGTCCCACAGCTTGTCGAACAGGGTACGAGCAGCGCTCATGCGCGGGCCTCCGTGGCGGATTCGGCACTCGAACCGTCGATGGCCGCCGTCGCGGCACTGCCCGTCGGGCCAGGCCGCCGCGCGATGCGCTGCGCGAGCGCCAGCCACGCCAGCGCGCTGGCCTCGAGGATGTCGGTGCTGGTCGCACTCGCGGTCAGTTCCTCGCCGTGGTGGCGCGTGCTCAAGGACGCCTGCCCTTGCGCGTCCTCGCCGCTGCTGACGCTGTGCACCGCGAAGCTCTGTACATCGACGTGCATGCCGCGCGCTTCGGTCAGTGCGGCGAACAGCGCATGCACCGGGCCGTCGCCGCTGCCGCGGCCGAAGTGCGCTTCGCCCTGCGGGTCGCGCAGCTCGATGGCGGCGGCGGGCTGCTCGCCCTGGCCGGCACCCGTGCTCAGGTGGAAGGCGGTGAGCTGCCAGCCCGCCGTGCTGGCGTCTTCGCCCAGCACCAGGGCTTCGAGGTCGGCATCGAAGACTTCCTTCTTCTTCTCGGCCAGTGTCTTAAAGCGGGCGAACAGGCGCTCCTTCGCCGCCTCGTCCAGCGAGAAGCCGAGGAACTCCAGCCGTTCGTTCACCGCGGCGCGGCCGCTGTGCCGGCCCAGCACCATCTGCGAACGCGCCCAACCGACCGTCTCGGGCCGCATGATCTCGTAAGTGTCGCGGTGTTTGAGCATGCCGTGCTGGTGGATGCCGCTCTCGTGCGCGAAGGCGTTCGCACCGACGATCGCTTTGTTGCGCTGCACGGCCATGCCGGTGATGCGCGTCAACAGGCGCGAGGTCGGCACCAGGCGCGTGGTGTCGATGCCGGTGCGGAAGGGGAAGCGATCCGCACGCACGTTCAGCGCCATGACCAGCTCCTCCAGCGCGGCGTTGCCGGCGCGTTCGCCGATGCCGTTGACCGTGCATTCGACCTGTCGCGCACCGCCGGCGATCGCGGCCAGCGAGTTCGCGACGGCCAGGCCGAGGTCGTTGTGGCAATGCGAGGACAGGATGATGTCGTCACCGAGTACGGCGCGGAGGCGGCGGAACAGCGCTTCGATCTCGGCGGGCGTGGTGTAGC
>JBOFQO010000198.1:0-11635 GCA_051660925.1 Silanimonas sp.
CGGCCGGCTCGACCTCACTGGCACCTATGGCCTCGACGACCGCGCCATGGCACTCGTTGCGCGCGCCGAGGGGCTGGCCTGGGGCGAGGGTGAGGCCCGCGTCCAGGCCGGCGGCGACGCCAGGCTGTCCGGCACGCTCAACGCCTGGGCCGCCGAGCTCGATCTCGACCTCGCCCGCGGCGCGCAGCGCGCCACGCTCACCGGCCGCGCGCGCGGCGACGCCGAGGCCATCGTGCTCGCGCCGTTCACGCTGGCGACGCCGGGCGGCGCGCTTGAGGGCGAAGGCCGCTACGCGCTCGACAACGCGGCCGCGTTCGCGCTGGACGCGCGGATGCGCGCGCTCGATCCGGCTTGGCTCGCGCCCGGATGGAGCGGTCGCCTCGACGGCCGCCTGCGCGTTGACGGCGCGGCACCGGCCGACGCGCCGCGGCGCTACACCGCCGCGCTCGAGAACCTCGCCGGCACGCTGCGCGGCCAGCGCGTGGGCGGCAGCGCGCGCGTCGACGCCGTCGGCGAATCGCTGCGCGCCGATGCCGATCTCGCGCTGGGTGACGGCCGCATCGCCGCGAAGGGCGCGCTCGCACCCGTGCTGGACGTTGACGCCACGCTGCGCACGCTCGACGTCGCGCCCTGGGTCGACGGTGCGCGCGGCGTGCTCGACGGCCGCCTGCGCATCCACGGCAGCGCCGAGCGGCCCGCGCTCGAGGCCGACCTCGCCCTGCTCGACGGCGGCTGGAACGACCTCGCCCTGCAGCGGCTGACCGCGCGCGGCGCGCTGCCGGCGCGCGGCGAAGGCCGCATCGACGTGCGCGCCGAAGCGCTGGCCCAGGGCGCATCGCGCATCACGAGCATCGACCTCGTGCTCGACGGCCGCCTCGACGCTGGCCGTTTCACGCTCGCCGCGCGCGGCATCGACGCGCCGAACCTGCCGGCGCCGACGTCCGACGCCCGCGGCCGCCTCGACGCGCGCGGCGCGTGGCGCAGCAGCGACGGCTTCGATCGCGGCGAACTCGATCTCGACGCGCTGGAGGCCGCGCTGCCCTCGCTGCCGACGCTCGCCCTGGCCGCGCCCGCCGCCGTCACTTGGCACGGCGCCGACTGGTCGCTGCCCGCCCAGGCCTGCCTTGCCCTCGGCGAGGGCGGCCGCCTGTGCGCGGAAGGCGCGGCAGGCGATCTGCGCGCCGGCGGCGAGGGGCTCGATCTCGCGTGGCTCGCGCCTTTCCTGCCCGACGACAGCGACACGCCGCTGGCGCCGAGCGGCCTCGTGTCGCTGCAGGCCACGCGTCGCCGCGTCGGCAGCGAGTTCATCAGCAGTGCGCGCATCGACGCCCCGCGCGGCCGGCTGCGCGTCGGCGGCGCGGCGCCCGAGCAGGTGTTCGGCTGGAACGACCTCGTGTTCAAGGCCGAACAGTCGCAGGGCTGGCGCGTCACCGTTTCCGCCGACCTGCTGCCCGACGGACGGCTCGACGCCCGCGTCGTCGCCGATGCGGCGGGCGCGCTCGACGGCGAGATCGCGCTGCGTGCCACCGACCTCACCGTGCTCGAGGTGCTCAGCGCCGACATCGTCTCGCCGCGCGGCGTCATTGACGGCCGCCTGACCTTGGGCGGTACGGTCGACGCACCGCGCTGGCAGGGTGCCGTGGCCGCCGCGCCCTTCGCCGTCGAACTGCCGGCGCTCGGCATCGCCGTGCTCGACGGCGAACTCCGCGTCGAGGGCGGCGAGGACGGCCAGTTGCGCCTGCGCGGTCGTTTGCCCACGGGCGACGGCGCGCTTGAGCTTGGCGGTCAGTGGAGCGACGACGAGCGCCCGAACACGTTGTCGATCCGCGGCACCGACGTGCGCGTGCTTGACACGCCCGACGGCCGCGCGTGGATCAGCCCGGTGCTCGACGTCGAAGTGGCCGAGGGCGTCGCCAGCGTGCGCGGTCGCGTCGACGTGCCGCGTGCCGACATTGCCCTCGACCGTTTCGAGCAGGGTGTCGGCGCCTCGTCCGACGTCGTGGTCGTCGACGATCCGTCAGCAACGGAAGCGGCCACCGGCCTGCAGGTCGACGCCGACTTCGCTGTCGCGCTCGGCGACAACGTGCGTCTGCGCGGCTTCGGTTTCGACGGCCGTTTGAGCGGCGAGCTGCAGGTGCGCGACCGCGTGGACCGCGAACCGCGCGCTCGCGGCACGCTGCAACTGGCCGGCGAGGTGCGCGCCTACGGCCAGCAGCTCGACCTCGAACGGGGACTGCTGCGTTGGGGCAACGTCGCCATCGACGAGCCGACCATCGACGTGCGCGCGGTGCGCCCGGATTCCGAGCCGGAAGTGGGCGTCGCGGTCACCGGCACCGGCGTCGCACCGGTGGTCGAGGTCTGGTCGCGCCCGCCGCTGCCGGAGGCCGAGGCGCTGTCGTGGCTGATGTTCGGCCGGCCGTTGGCCTCCGCCGACGGTTCGGACGCCGCCAAACTGCAGCAGGCGGCGACCTCGCTCGGCGGCAGCGCGGTCGCGCAGGCGGTGGCGGGCAAGGTGGGCCTCGACACCGCCAGCGTCGGCGAATCGCGCGCGCTCGGCGGCACCGCGCTCACCGTCGGCAAGCGCATCACGCCCAAGCTCTACGTCAGCTACGGGATGTCGCTGTCGGGCACGGGCCAGGTCGTCACCGTGACCTACGCGCTGCGGCGCTGGCTGGCGGCCCAGCTGGAGACCGGCATCGAGCAGCGCATCGAGCTCGAAGCGAAGTTCGAGCGCGACTGAGCCCGCAGAAGAAACAGGCCGCCCGAAGGCGGCCTGTCGTGCAGCGTGTCGCCGGTGTGCCGCGATTCGCGGCGCGGCGTGGATCAGAAGCTCAGCGTCAGGCCGAGGCTCAGCGCCTCGCGATCCACGACATCGTCGCCGAAGCGGCCGGTGTACGTGACGTGGCCGCTGAAGCGCTCCGAGAACGTGAAGCCGAGGCCGATGTCGGCGCTGGTCCAATCCTCGCCCGGCGCGAAGCCGTCGAGCGCGAAGCGACCGCCCATGCTGTTCGAGCCGGCGTTGACGACCGTACGGCCGTCCTCGTCCTCGCTGTTCCAAGCGACGCGGGCGTAGGGCTGCAGGGTGCCGAAGTCGGCCTTGGCCTGGTAGCCGACGCGCGTGACCATCGATTCGCGGGTGAACTCGCGGAAGTTCATTGCCGTCGACGTGATGCTGTCCTCGGCGTACTCGCCGACCGTCACTTCCTGCCAGACGACGCCGGCGAACGGACCGTGGGTGACGGTTTCGCCGTCGAACACGTAGCCGACGTTGAGCTCGGCGGCGACATGGTCGGCGTCGGTCTCACCGCCTTCCGTGCGCACCGACGGGCCGAGCACGATGTTGCGCGCGATGTCGAGGTTCGTCGTGCCGCCGCTGGCGATGGCGTTGACGTAGAAGCCGCCGAAGTTCAGCACGCCGTAGCCGGAGAACAGCACGCTGTTGCCGTCGATGCGGCCGCCGACCGGGTCGAAGTTCTGGTTGCCGATGCTGGCAGCGAGGCCGAAGGTGAAGGTCTCGTTGAGCTGGTAGTTGGCGCCGCCGGTCAGGCTGAAGCCGCCGGTTTCGGCGCCCGGCGCGAAGCTGTTGCCGGTGATGTCGCCGCTCGAGCCGGTGGCACGGAAGTAGCCGCGCACGGTGCCGTCCTCGCGCTCGAAGCGGTACTCGTCGAACAGGCCGTTGTTGATCGCGCCACCGTGGTCGTCATACGCGGCGATCGCGGTTTCCGGCGCCATCGAGACGATGGTCGGGGCGTTGATCGTGGCGACCGCGACTTCGGCCAGCAGGCGGTGCGCCGCGCCGGTTGGGTGCACGCCGTCGGCGAACAGGTAGGTGTTCGCGGCGTCCGGCGCGACCAGCGCGTTCGGGTTGCAGAACAGTGAGCTGTTGCCCGGCAGCGCCGCGATGTTGCAGGCCGTGCCGGTGACGTTGGTCAAGCCGAAGGCGCTGGGGTTGGCCCGCACTTCGTTGACCAGACCGTAGACGTTGATCGGGATGATGCCGAGGCCGAGCTGCGACAGGCCCTGCGACAGCGCGCCGTTGTAGCTGATGGTGGCAAGCGTGGCGAGCGGGCCCGCGGCGGCAGCCGGGCCGGACGAGAACTGCGGCGTGACGCCGAGGTCCGGCAGGTTCAGCACGATGATGTTGCGGGCGCCGGCGGCCTGCAGGCGACCGACCTGTTGGATGACGGCGGTGGCGACCGGAATGCCACCGACCGAGGCGTTGGCCGACGCCGTCGCCGGGTTGGAGGCCCACACCGGAATGGCGCCGAACAAGTCGTTGGCGCCCATCCAGACCGTGTACAGCGCGCGCGGGTCGGCGGCGCCGGCGCCGAGGTGCGTGCCGATCTGCGCGTCGAGGCGCGTCGCCGGGTTCGGGTTATTCGTGCAGGGTGCGGCCGCGGCCGGGCGCGCGCAGGCGCCACCAAACGCGAAGTTGGTGCCGCCGACCAGCGAGGGGCCGTTGGTGTAGCCGAAGTAGCGGGCCAGCAGCTCGACCATCACCGGGTCGGGATTGGTGGTGAAGCTCTGGCTGGCGCCACCGGCCGGGTTCGAGGCGAGGCCCACGTTGCCGGCGTCGGAGAGGCTGTCGCCGAAGCTGACGACGCGGCTGAAGCGCTGCGCGTGGGCCGACGAGGCGGCGAGGGCCAGCGCGACGGCGCCGACGATGAGACGGGTGCGGGGCATCGGTAACTCCTGGACAGGACGGAACGACAGGTGTGGCAGCAAGGCGCGGTCGCCGGGGCAGGCCGCGACGGCGTTCACATTAAAACAAAGTTACAGGTTGTCGCCATACGCTGCCGTGCGTTGCCCCAGCGCCGCGCCATTCGTGCTGCACTGCGGCATCGGCGGTGGTAAGGGCGCACGACCGGGCATGATTCGCGGCGGATTCGAGGAGTGGAAGCGCATGCAGCGAGCGGTGAACACGGCATGGGGCCTGCTGGTCGGGCTCGGGATGTCGGTGGCGATGGCCGCCGAACCGGGCATCGACGCGGCGCAGACGCTCGCGCAGACGCCTACCGCAGCGTCGGCGACCGACGACCGCTCGCCGCCGTGTGTCGGCTTGGTGCTCGGTGGCGGCGGTGCCCGTGGCGCCGCGCACGTCGGCGTGCTGAAGGTGCTGGAGCGCGAGCGCATCCCGGTCTGCGCGATCGCCGGCACCAGCATGGGTGCGGTGGTCGGCTCGCTGTACGCCAGCGGCCTGACACCGGCCGAGATCGAGAAGGCGCTGGCCTCCGTCGACTGGAAAGACCTGTTCCAGGACGATCCCGGTCGCGCCAGTCTGCCGATGCGCCGCAAGGAGGCACAGCTCAACTACCGCGCCGAGCTCGAGGCCGGCTGGCGCGACGGCGCGCCGGTGTTTCCGTCCGGTGCGGTGCAGGGCCAGAAGCTCGGCCTGCTGCTGCGCCGGCTGATGCTCGACGCCTCGCGCATCTCGCGCTTCGACGAGCTGCCGATTCCGTTCCGCGCCATCGCCACCGACATTGTCAGCGGCGAGCGCGTGGTGTTCGCCGAGGGGGACCTGGCGATGGCCGTCCGCGCCTCGATGGCGGTGCCCGCAGTGTTCGCGCCGGCGGAAATCGACGGCCGCATCCTCGTCGACGGTGGCATCGTCGACAACGTGCCCGTCGGCGTCGTCCGCGACATGGGCGCCGACGTGGTGATCGCCGTCGATGTCGGCAGCCCGCTGCTGACGCGCGAGGAGATGCGCACGCCGATCGACGTCGCCTACCAGATGATCTCGGTGCTCATGCAGGAGCAGACCCGTCGCTCGATCACGTCGCTGGGCGAGGGCGATGTGCTGATCGTGCCGCCGCTCGGCACGTTCTCGAGCGCCGCCTTTGAGCAGTCGGTGACGGTGATCGACAAGGGGGTTGAAGCGGCCGAGGCGGAAGCGCCGCGCTTCCGCCACCTCGCGCTGCCGGAGGCCGACTACGCGGCGTGGCGCAGCGAGCGCCGCATCGCCCCGATGAACCCGCCGCCGACGATCGCTTTTGTCGACGTCGCGCCGGGGCGCTCGCGCACCGGGCGATTGGTCGCGTATCGCGCTCAGGGGCTGGTCGGCCAGGCGCTCGATCCGGACGTGATCGACGCCGCGGTCACCGGCACGTACGCGGAGGGCGCCTACCAGGGCATCGGCTGGCGCGCCGTCGAACGCGAGGGCAAGACCGGCATCGAGCTGCTCCCCGTCGACAAGGCCTGGGGCCCGGTGTTCTTCAACGTCGGCCTGCAGATCGCCGACGACTTCCGCGGCAACAGCGATTACCAGCTGACCGCCGAACTGCTGAAGACCGGCGTCAGCGGCGACGGCGACGAGATCCGCGCACTGCTGCGCCTGGGACAGATCACCGAGGTGTCGGCCGACTGGTTCGCACCGATCGACCTCGACCGCCGCTTCTACGCTGGGCTGGACGCCGGCTACCGCGCCTTCGACGTGCCCTTCGTTGTCGGCGCGACGCGGGTCGCCGATTTCCGCATCGCGCGCACGACGCTCGGCTTGCGCGTCGGCCTGCAGACGGATCCGCGCTGGGCTCTGGAGGGCACGCTGCGGCGCTCGCGCTTCGACGGTCGCGAGCTGGTCGGTACGGTCGAGGTCTCCGACCTGACGCGGCAGACGATGTCCGTCGGCGGCCGCGCGGTGTGGGACACGCTTGACCGGCTCAGCTTCCCGAGCCAGGGCTCGCGCGCGGTGCTGTCGCTGGATCGCTACGACGAGGTGCTGGGTGGCGACGGCGACGGCTGGGTGGCGCGATGGCGCTCTGACACGGTGTTCTCGAAGGACAAGCACCACCTGCTGCTCGGTACGCGCTGGGCTGATACGCGCGGTGCGCCGCCGGATCTCGCGGCGTTCTCGACCCTCGGTGGCTTCCTCAATCTGTCCGGCGCGCTGGAGCGCAGCCAAGTCGGGCAGAAGCTCGGCTACGCGCGCGCCGTGTACTACTACCGCTTCGGCGACGCCAACGCGCTGTTCGCGGTGCCGACGTGGCTGGGTGCGAGCGCCGAGATCGGCCAGGTCGGCGACAACACGCTGAATCTCGACTGGAACGAAGCGACGCGCGCCGGCGGCGTGTTCGTCGGCATGAGCAGCCCCTTCGGGCCGATCCTGTTCGGCTACGGGCGCACCAACCGCGGCGATGACACCTGGACGCTGAGCTTCGGCAATCTTATCCGCAATGAAGACTGATCAAATCGCGCCTTGGGCGCAGCATGTGCCGGCGCCTTTCCGCGCACGTTACGACGCCAGCTGGCGGCTGATGCGCGCCGATCGGCCCATCGGCTGGCTGCTGCTGCTGTGGCCGACGCTCGTCGCGCTGTGGCTGGCCGCCGAGGGCTGGCCGTCGCTGCACCTGCTGGCGGTGTTCGTCGGCGGCGTGTGGCTGACGCGTGCGGCCGGCTGTGTCATCAACGACTACGCCGACCGCTGGCTGGACGGGCGCGTGAAGCGCACGAAGGCGCGGCCGCTGGTGGCCGGCGAGCTCAGCGGCCGCTTCGCGCTCGGGCTGTTCGCCGCGCTGATGCTTGCGGCATTCGCACTGGTGCTGACCACCAACACGAAGACGATCGCGCTGAGCGCCGTGGCGGTGCTGCTCGCGGCCGCCTACCCGTACATGAAGCGCCACACCTACCTGCCGCAGGCCTGGCTGGGCTTGGCGTTCTCGTGGGGCATCCCGATGGCCTTCACCGCGGTGCGCGACAGCTGGCCGCCGCCGGAAGCCTGGCTGCTGCTCTGCGCCAACCTGTTGTGGACCACGGCTTACGACACTTGGTACGCGATGGTCGACCGCGAGGACGACCGCCGCGCCGGTGCGAAGAGCACGGCGCTGCTGTTCGGCGACCTCGACGTGCCCGTGATCGGCGCGCTGTTCGCGCTGGCGGGCGTGGCGATGGGGCTGCTCGGCCATCGCGTCGGGCTCGGGGTCGTCTACTGGGTTGGTCTGGCGGTGGCGGCGGCCTTCGTTGTCCAGCAGTTCGCGCAGGGGCGGTCGCGGCATCCTGACGACTGCTTCGCGGCCTTCCTCGCCAACAACCGCGTCGGCGCAGCGGTGTTCGGCGGCGTGCTGCTCGACTACTTCGCGCGCGCCGGCTGATCGCCGCCGCCCGGCACGCGCGCCACCACCCACACGTCCACGCGCTTCGCCCCAGCGGCGCGCAGCACCTGCACGGCCGCGGCGGCGGTGCTGCCGGTCGTCAGCACGTCGTCGACGAGGGCGACGTGTGGGGGGCACAGGACATGCATACGGAAAGCGCCCTCAAGGTTGCGACGCCGCTCGCCGGCGTCGAGTTCGGTCTGCGGGCGGGTGTCGCGCTCCCGTCGCAGCGCGCCGGCCAGGACCGGCAGGCCCAGCGCGCGGCCCCAATCGCGGGCGAGCCCGAGGGCTTGATCGTGCCCACGCTGGCGCAGACGGCGGCGGTGCAGCGGCACCGGCACCAGGGCCTGCGGCCGCGGGGCCTGGCGCAGCGCGGGCAGGGCCAGTGCGCCCAGGGCGCGACCCGCCGCGAGGTCTTCGTGGAACTTGTAGCGGGTGAGCAGGGGCGCGGAGGCGCCGTCGTAGGCCAGCGCCGCGTAGACGGTGGCGCCGATCGCGTCCAGCGCCGGCAGCGGTCCGGCCGGCGCAGGCCGCAGAAGGGCCGCGCAGGGCGGGCACAGCAGGGTGTCCGGCGCGGCTGGCGCGGAGCAGCCAAGGCACAGGGGCGGCAGCGCCCAGGCTTCGAGGGTGCGCCAAACGGTGGCGAAGGGACGGAGCATCGCGGTTGACAGGGCAGGGGGCGGTTTCCAGACTGGCCGAGTAAACGGCCTTACGCCGTAGGAAAATCCCCATGCCTGCCGTCATCCGTCATGACTGGACGCGAGAGGAAACGCTCGCGCTCCTGAACCTGCCGTTCCCGGAATTGCTGCACCGCGCCAGTGTCGTGCACCGCGAGCGCTTCGACCCGACCGAGGTGCAGGTGAGCACCCTGCTGTCGATCAAGACCGGTGGCTGCCCCGAGGACTGCGCCTACTGCCCGCAGAGCGCGCGCTACGACACCGGCCTGAAGGCGCAGAAGCTGATGGCGCTGGACGACGTCGTCGCGCAGGCCGCTGCCGCCAAGGCCGCCGGTGCCACGCGCTTCTGCATGGGGGCGGCGTGGCGCTCGCCGAAGGACAAGGATGTGGCCGAGGTGGCGAAGATGGTCGGCGCGGTGAAGGCGATGGGCCTGGAAACCTGCGCGACGCTCGGCATGCTGAAGCCTGAGCAGGCACAGACGCTGAAAATCGCCGGCCTCGACTACTACAACCACAACCTCGACACCGCGCCGGAGTTCTACGGCGACGTCATCAAGACCCGCGAGTACCAGGATCGCCTCGACACGCTCGACGCGGTGCGCAACGCCGGTCTGAAGACCTGCTGTGGCGGCATCGTCGGCATGGGCGAGACGCGCGAGCAGCGTGCCGGCCTGCTGCAGACGCTGGCGAACCTGCCGGAACATCCGGGCTCGGTGCCGATCAACCGGCTGGTGCAGGTGGAAGGCACGCCGCTGCACGGCACGGCGCTGCTCGATCCCTTCGAGTTCGTTCGAACGATCGCTGCAGCGCGGATCATGATGCCGGCCTCGATGGTGCGGCTCTCGGCCGGCCGCAACGAGATGAGCGAGGAGTTGCAGGCGTTGTGCTTCCTCGCCGGCGCGAACTCGATCTTCTACGGCGAGAAGCTGCTGACCACCGGCAACCCCGACGTTGAGGCCGACCAGGCGCTGTTCGCCAAGCTCGGGCTGAAGCCGATGGCCGTCGTCGAGGAATCGAGGACCGTGCACGCCGACATCGCCTGCCCCGCGACGCAGGCCGCCTGAGCCGCATGTCGCGTCCGCGCTGGAGCGAGCGTCTCGCCGTTGCGCAGGCTAGCCGCGCGCGCAGCGACGCGCTGCGCCGGCGCCGCGTGGTCGAGCGCGTCGAGGGCACGCACGTCGTTGTCGACGGCCACCCGCTGATCAGCTTCTGCAGCAACGACTACCTCGGCCTCACCGGCTCACTGGACGCCGTCAGTGCGCTGCAGGAAGCCGCCGCGTGGCACGGCGTCGGCAGCGGGGCCTCGGCCCTGGTCAGTGGCCACCACGCCCTGCACGCGCGCTTCGAGCGCGAGGCCGCGGAGTGGATGGGCTACGAGCGCGCGCTGTTCTTCCCGAACGGCTACACCGCCAACCTCGGTGTGCTGCAGGCCCTGCTCGAGCCCGGCGACCTCTGCGTGCAGGACAAGCTCAACCATGCCTGCCTGCTCGACGGCGCGCGCCTCGCCGGCGCCGAGCTGAAGCGCTACCCGCATCGCGACTACGGCGGCGCACTGCGCCAGCTGCAGTCGATGCCGGACGCGGCCGCCGTGCTCGCCACCGACAGTGTCTTCAGCATGGACGGTGACGTCGCGCCGCTGCGCGAGCTGGCCTTGGCCGCCACGGGCGAACACGCGCTGTTCGTCGTTGACGAGGCGCACGGCGTCGGCGTGATGGGGCCGGACGGTCGCGGTGCCTGCGCGGCGGGCGGGCTGTCGTCGCGTGACGTGCCGGTGGTTGTCGCGCCGCTGGGCAAGGCCTTCGGCGGCCAGGGCGCGCTGGTGTTCGGCGCCACGGCCTTCGTCGAACACCTGTTGCAGAGCGCGCGGCCCTACGTCTTCAGCACGGCCGCACTGCCCGCCCTCGCGGCGGCGATGTCGGCGAACCTCCGCACCCTGCGCGCGGAAGGTTGGCGCCGCGCCAAGCTGGCCTCGTTGGTCGCGCGCGTCCGCCGCGGCGCGCTGCGCCACGGCCTGCCGCTGCTCGAATCGAACACGCCGATCCAGCCGCTGGTGCTCGGCAGCAACGCTCGCGCGCTGGCCGTGGCGCGCACGCTGGAGCAGCTCGGCTTCTGGGTCGTGGCGATCCGCCCGCCCACGGTGCCCGACGGCAAGGCGCGGCTGCGCATCACGCTGACGGCCGCGCACACCGAGCTGGAGGTCGACGGCCTCATCGACGCGCTGGCGGCCTGCCTCGAAGACGCGGACGCGATGGCATGAGTGGGCTGCACGTCGAGCGCGCCGGGCAGGGTCCGGCGCTGCTGCTGCTGCACGGCTGGGCCATGCACGGCGGCGTGTTCGCGCCGCTCGTCCGCGCGCTGGTCGATCGCTTCGAGGTCATCACCGTTGACCTGCCGGGGCATGGTGGCAGCCGCGACAGCGCGTTGCCGCTGGCGCTTGACGTGGTGGCTGATGCCTTGGCCGACGTCATTGGTGCGGCCTCGTCTCCGGCTCTTGTGGTCGGCTGGTCGCTCGGCGGCCTGGTGGCGACAGCGCTGGCCGCGCGCCATCCCGATCGCGTCCGCGGCCTCGCGATGATCGCGGCGAGCCCGCGCTTCGTGCAGGCGCCGGACTGGCCGGACGGCATGGACCCGCAAGTGTTCGAACGGTTCGGCGACGAGCTGGGCCGCGACTACCGCGGCACGCTCGATCGCTTCCTCATGCTCGAAGCGCAGGGCTCCGCGCAGTTGCGCCGCGAACTGCGCTTCCTGCGCGACGCCGTCTACGCCCGCGGCGAACCGGGCCCGCGCGCGCTGCACGAGGGCCTCGGGCTGCTGCAGAACAGCGACCTGCGCACCGCGCTGCCGGGCCTCGCCATGCCGAGCCTGTGGCTGGCC